>CAMWWF010000300.1 GCA_947177885.1 uncultured Lachnospiraceae bacterium | reverse complement strand
GTATATGTCCGTGGGGCTGACACCGGAGGGGATACGGAAGATATTCTGCATTGAGGCCTTGGTCATTGTCGGGCGTCCGATGCTTATCACTCTGGTGCTGACGGGCGCACTGGTGTCGCTTATGATAAAGGCGAGCTATCTGGATCCTATGGAATTTATACGGGTGGCCCCGGTGGCCCCGATCCTGGCATTTGTTCTGACTGTCTTTGCGTTTGTGGCGCTGGCCTATTATATCGGAGGAAGGAAGATACTGCAGGTCAGTCTGGCGGATGCTCTGCGCGATGATACCATGATTTAAAAATGCTCAGCAGGATAATTTCGGATCCCTGAACGAGCTGGAGGATTGGACTTTGCTCCTGCGGCGCTCTCATGACTCCTTCAGAGTCAGTCATGATCTCTTTTCCCAAGCCGGAAGTTTCGGCTGCGCTCCAGCCGTTCTTTCATCATTCCCTCGGCGCCTTCGTCCGTGGGCAGATAGTAACGTTTGTCTTTTAAGCTTTCCGGCAGACAGGTCATGTGGGAGATCTTCTCTTCCGTATCGTGGGCGTAGATGTAGCCCTCACCGTAATGCAGTTCGTCCATGAGCTGAGTAGGTGCGTTCCGTATCACAAGGGGCACCGGTTCCGAGAGCCGTGTCAGGGCATCCGCTTTAGCGGTCTCATAAGCTCTGTACAGGGCATTGGAGCGGGGTGCAAGGGACAGGTAGACTACGGCCTGGGTCAGATTCAGACTGCACTCGGGCATGCCGTTAAAATGACATGCCTGATAGGCGGCCACGGCGGTCGGCAGCGCCTGATTGTCCGCCAGACCGATGTCTTCACTGGCGAAACGGATCAGCCTCCGGGCGATGAACAGGGGATCTTCCCCTGCCTCCAGCATCCGTGCCAGCCAATAGACCGCAGCATCGGGATCGGAATTGCGCATGGACTTGTGAAGGGCGGAGATCAGATTATAATGTTCTTCGCCTTTTTTATCATATAATAAGGTTTTTTTACCGAGACATTGCTCCAGGGTCTCCCTTGTGACCGTAATAGCCCCATCCGGGGAAATTTCTCCATTTAACACAGCCATTTCCAGAGTGTTCAGGGCCGTGCGGGCATCGCCGTTTGCAAAAGTGGCAATGATGCCGAGAAGCTCCCTGTCCATATGTATGTCCATGGAGCCGAAACCGCGGGTGTCCGCCATGGTGCGGGAGAGCATATCTGTCAGATCGTCCTCCGTCAGTTCCTTCAGCACAAACACCTTACACCGCGACAGAAGAGCCGCATTGATCTCAAAGGAGGGATTTTCCGTGGTGGCGCCGATGAGCGTAATACTGCCTTTTTCCACATAGGGAAGAAAAGCGTCCTGCTGAGCCTTGTTAAAGCGATGGATCTCGTCCACAAAACAGAGGGTGCGGACGCCGTAAGCGCGGTTTTCCTCCGCCTGCTTCATGATCTCCTTTATTTCCCTGATGCCGCTTGTGACGGCGCTGAAATTTAGAAAGCAGGATCTGGTGCGGCTGGCAATGATCCGCGCCAGAGTCGTCTTGCCCACTCCGGGCGGTCCCCAGAAGATCATGGAGGGAATCTGATCCTGTTCCAGCATTCTCCGCAGCAGTTTCCCCTCCCCCAGAAGATGCTTCTGACCAATATAGTCTTCCAAGATCTGGGGACGCATCCGATCCGCAAGAGGCGCGGATGCAGGGGAAAGTGAATTTTCAGTCTGGGTGTCGAAAAGTGACAACTGCTCCATGGGATCCTCCTTGAGGTTGCTCATCTGTAACTGTAGGACCGGACAAACCGGACGGATACACAATTCTGAAAAGGGAGCATTTCAGAATCGATCGCCCCATCCTGTCATGGTGCGGAGGTCGGAGCCCCGTTCGTCTGTTGGGAAAGGATATCCGCGATCTTCTGGATCAGCTCATCCTCTTTTAAGCGGAATTTGATCTCCACCCGTCGGGAGGCGGCCATATCGATCTCGTCCGTACCTGCCACATAGATGGGGCTGCTGTAGGACCGGCCGTTAATGGTCAGTAGCGATTGCAGTTGCTCCACCTTATCCCCGCTGAGACCGTTGGCCGGGTTCAGGATATACCTGGCCACCGAGCTGGCGCGGTCCGAGGACAGATCCATATTGTGCTGATAGCTGCCGTCGGTGTCTGTGTGTCCCTCGATAATGATCTCCGCAATATAGTCCCGGAACTGGTCCTGCAGCAGTACATCCAGGTACATGGGAATGATCTCTGTCAGGGTGTCCTTGCTGGCTTCCGTCAGATTGGCGCTGCCGTACTTGAACAGCACATCCGATGAGAAACTGATGGAACCGTTCTGGGGATCCACCTTCATGCTGGAATTGTTAAATCTGGACTGCAGCTGTCCGATGATATCCGTTCTCACTCCCACGATATCCTGCAGCTGACTGCGGGTGGACTCCAGTTCCCCTCTGGCTTCATCGATCTCCAGATAAGCCGCGGCCAGTTCTTCCTGTGTCAGGGCGGCGGCGTCATATGCCTCCTGGAGTTTTAACAGGGAATCCTCCAGATCGTGTCTGGAAGCCTCGATCTCACTGCGGTAATTGTCCAGATCGATCTTGGCCGCTTCCAACTCTTCCGTGGCCATTTCCAGTTTTTGCTTTGCCGCGTTTAACTCCAGCTGAGTCTGCTCCAGATCGGTTGTCTTTTGCTTATAGATTGCCAGTGTAATGGCGATGATCAGAATAAAGATCAGCAACAGTGCCGCCATCATGTCCGAATAGGACTGCCAGTAGCTGGGTTCCTCAAAAGTTCCTCTTTTCCGATATCTTTTTGTCATTTTTACACCCCTTGTGCGCTTCAGCGCATATTCTTGTTCCGCAGTTTCCCGAACAGTGCTATTGTCAGCGGAGTCATTTCTGACTACTGCACAAATTTATACTCACGGTCTGCAACCTTTGCCGGATGAAATGTATAACGGGTATAATTGTCTCCGCCCTACATGTCATGAGTTTCCGCATAGGTGAACAGCTGATTGCTGATTTCTTCGTTGATGGTGCTGCAGGTGGCGTCGATTCGCTCTGTCTGTTCCCTGAGCTGCTGTGCCATGGTTTCCTGTCGGGCCATGGTATCCTCCAGGGCTTTCTGCAGGGTGCGATTGGCCTCCAGGAGATCTTTGACGGTTTCCGCCATGCTGCGGTAATTGTCCGCATAAGTTTCCTGGGTGCTGCATGCCCTTTGCAGGGTTCGGCCCAATTTGTCAAAATCCGCCCCCAGAGACTGCTCCATCCTGGATACGAAATTCTGTGCCATTCTGTCCAGACTCTCTGCCTGCTCTCTGGCCTCCCCCTTTAGGAGTTCCGTCATCTGTTTCATGGAATTCGCCATATTGGCCTGGTAGACCAGCATGGCCTTTGTGTTGGCGTCCGTGTTATTGACCGTGGGTTCCACACATTCCCGGAAAGTGTCCAGAAACTCCTGCAGCCTGTCATAGGCGTCCGCCATCAGGCTGCGATAGGCAAACTGGAACACCAGGGAAAACAGGATGCCGTACACGGAAGTGTGGAAGGCTACCTTCATGCCGTCCAGCAGCGGTCCCACATTGTCCGAGATGGTATAGATATCATTGCCGTTAAAGGAGCCCAGGCCAATGGACAGGCCGATAAAGGTGCCCAGGATGCCCAGTCCCGTCATGGTCCCGGAGATTGCGGAATTGTAATAATTCATGCCTGCCTGATTCAGCAGATCCTCGTTGAGATAATCTTCAATCTCGCAGCGCCCCATCAGGCCGTGTCTGGTCTGGAAACTGTTCATCTTTTTCTGGTAGCGGGAAAAAGCCTCATCCAGCACCTCGTCCTCAAAGATCTTATGCTTGCTGCGGTAGGTATCCCACAGCTTATGGTTTCCTTCGTCGTATGCCTTACAGATCCTGTCCGACTCGTCAAGCAGCTTATCCGTCATACGGTTCAGTCTGGAAAAGCTGAAAAAGGAGATCAGGAACAGGATACCGATCAGCAGCAGGAATGTCAGATTGATAACCAGGTTGCTGACGGATGTGACCTGCCCGGTGAACACTCCGTTTATGATCAGCACGAAACCCACCACAAACAGATACACAGGTATGAGCAAATAATACATTCTGTTTTTCATTGGTTTTCCTCCGTTTCCTCTCCTTGGAACTGTAATGGGATTTCTCCCGGCCCTGCCATGGAAAGATTCATCCTGTGCCCTTTGCAAAGCGGATCCTTAACAGTTTCTTCCGGAAAGTTTTATTGAAAGCTTTGTTCTTATTCTCCCCATCATGTGAATTTTAGCATATTCCAAATTTACCCACAAGTAATAAGCCAAAATGTTAAGATAAAATAAGAAATTCGGATC
>CAMWWF010000299.1 GCA_947177885.1 uncultured Lachnospiraceae bacterium | reverse complement strand
ACTCTATCCAGACCATGTATAATGAGGCGGTCTCGGCAGCTCCCGGCAGCGTGTCCCAGGTCAGGGAGTCCACAGGTATCCTGCTGCAGCTGGCAAAGGGACTGGGGGTTTCTGTGATGATCGTGGGGCATGTGACGAAGGAGGGAACCGTGGCAGGCCCCAGGGTGTTGGAGCATATGGTGGATACGGTGCTGTATTTTGAGGGAGACCGCCATGCCTCTTACCGTATTCTGCGGGGAGTGAAGAACCGTTTCGGCTCCACCAACGAGATCGGAGTCTTTGAGATGCAGGAGCAGGGGCTGGTGGAGGTGCAGAATGCCTCCGAATATATGCTGAACGGCCGTCCCGAGGGCGCCAGCGGCTCGGTGGTGGTGTGTACCATGGAGGGTACAAGGCCGCTCCTGATCGAGATCCAGGCGTTGGTGTGCCACAGTAATTTCGGGATACCAAGACGCCAGACAACCGGGACGGATTTCAACCGGGTAAATCTGCTGATGGCAGTGCTGGAAAAGCGTTCCGGTGTGCAGCTGGGCGACTGTGATGCCTATGTGAACATCACGGGAGGCATGAAAGTGTTGGAACCGGCGATCGATCTGGGCATTGTGCTCGCACTTCTTTCCAGTTTTAAAAATAAGCCCTTAAATCCCAGACTGATCGCTTTCGGCGAGGTGGGCCTGAGCGGCGAGGTGCGGGCCGTCAGTCAGGCGGCACAGCGTGTGGCGGAGGCGGAAAAGCTGGGCTTTGACACCTGTATCGTTCCTGCCGTATGCGCGGAGGACTGTAAAAAGAACAGCGTGATAGAGATCATCGGGGTGAGGTCAGTACAGGAGGCCATGAGTCGGATCTTTTAAGCGGAAAAGACAGAAGAATCGGAAAGACAGAGATATGGAAAGATTTGCCGGTCGCTGCAGATTCCGGTTTTACAGGCCGCATACATGGATAAGTCTGAGACAGTCGTACACGGGATCAAGTGGAGAAGTGGTTTGGCTCTTACCGAAAATAAGAATGAGTAAATATGTATGAGATGTGGCAAGAATACAGTGCTTTTAGAAAAAATGATTGATAATAATGTAGAAAATGCTTTTATTTAGTGGTAAGGTACTGTATGGTAAGCAGGTATATATAAAGGGCGACGAGGTGTACTATGGCGAAGACGGGAAGCGCTTCTCTTTCTGAGAAGGACAGAAAATTCAGGGAATTTGCATTGACGGGAAATCTGTGGCGGGTTATTTTCCATGTCTGTGTGCCGCTTGCATTTTTCCAGCTGATCAATCATCTTTTTAATATTCTGGATACCATGATGGCATCCCATGTCAGCGCTGTGGCCGTCTCTGCGGTGGCGTATCTGTCCCAGCTCCAGAGCATGATCTCCGCGGTGGGCGGCGGTCTGGCTGCGGGCAGCACCCTGAAGATCAGTGAGGCTTATGGGGCGGGTGACTACAGGCTGGTGAAGAAGAGGCTGAGCACGCTGCTCACCATCTGCGGCGGCATTGCGCTGGTGGTTCTGTGCCTGATCCCTTTTTCTTCCGGGCTGCTCAGACTTTTCGGAACGCCGGAGGATTTTATCGCAGTGGGAGCCAGATACTTTTCCGTCACCCTGTTCTCCACGGTATTGAATTTTTTTAACAATGTATACATCGCCATTGAGCGTTCCAGAGGAAATTCCAGACGCATTCTGAAGCTGAACATGTTTGTCATTGCCTTAAAGCTGGTGCTGACAGCAATCTTTATCTATGGATTGAACGGAGATATCACCATGATAGCGGTGGCTACGGTGGTCTCGCAGGTGTTTCTGTTTGTGATGGCAGTGAAGAATCTGTGCGCGGGTGACGACGCTTTTACCTTTGACAGAAAGAGTATTGTCTTTCAAAGCCGGGTGGTCGGTCCCATGCTGAGCCTGTCCTTCCCGGTGATTGTCGAGAAGGTGGCGTTTTCCTTTGGAAAGACGGTGGTGAATTCCATGAGTAAGAATTATGGCTCCACCACGGTGGGGGCTCTGGGGATATCCAACAATATCAACGGGCTTGTGACCGGTGTTCAGAACGGCTTTCAGGATGGAGGTTCCTCCATTATCAGTCAGAATCTGGGGGCGGGAAATACGAAACGTGCGCTGGGAACCTTCTGGCGTCTGGTGGCGGTCAATGCGGCTATCGGCGCGGTGGGGCTGCTGGTCATGAATGTGTTCCTGGGGCCCATCACATGGCTTTTTGCCAACAGCACAGAGGGCTTTAATGAGGAGTTCCAGCAACTGATCATGCATGTGTTCCGCTACGAAGCGTTGGGCGGCTGTATCCCCCTGGGGATCAACAGCGCATGCATGGCGCTGCTGTTTGGTTTCGGCAAAACGAAGCTGACGCTGGTATGTAATTTCAGCAGGGTGTTTATTTTTCGGATTCCCATTCTGTGGGCGCTGCAGAATTATACAAGTCTGGGCAGTGAGAGCGTGGGAATTGTCATGGCAGCGAGCAATACTCTGACGGCGATGCTTTCTTTCACCATTGCCATGCTGGTGATCCGCAGGGTGAAAAAGGCGGAGGGTTCCGTTTCCGCAGGCGGGACTGCTCCGGAGGGTGATTGAAACATGCCCAAACCCCCAGCTGGTACTGACTTCTGCAGGCAGAAAGGAACATGACTATGATAATATATCTGGTTCGCCATGGTGAAACTGACTGGAATAAAGAAGGACGGTTGCAGGGATGTAAGGATATTCCGATGAACCGGCACGGCATATCGCAGATGGAGCGGGTCGGGGATTATCTGTCGGACAGAGGCTGCCGGATTGATGTGATGATCTCCAGCCCCTTACAGAGAGCCAGAATGAGTGCGGAAATCATAGCGTCCCAAATTGGGTATGAGAAGAGCCGTATTATGATGGAACCGCTGTTTACAGAGCGCAGTTTCGGGGAGGCGGAGGGAATGGTCTGGACGGAGGGAATGTACCTGGATAACGGGAAATATGGGGAAGAAAGCATAGAAGCTCTTTGCAGAAGAGCAGATGCGGGAATTGGAAAATACCTAACAGAGGACAGCGGAAATATATTGATCGTGGCTCACGGAGCTGTTTTGAAGGCGGCGGTCGCTGTATTGACAAAAGGAGAGATTGCTTATGCAGATGACAGTGTGAGAATAATGCAGGGAGGTATTCTCTGTGTGAAATATGAAAAAGAAAATGTAGAACAATTACAACAGTGCAATATTTATTAAGACTCTGACCCCCACCTGTGCTAAAATGTCCGTATAGGGCATTTGCCGAGCGAAGCGAACCCGAAACAGGAGGACGGGCCGATGGGCGAAAGTAATCGTAATATTGTAAAAAGGATCACGGACTATGTGGAAGATCATTTGGAGGATGATCTGCGGCTTGATAAGATTGCGGAGGAACTGCACTATTCAAAGTTCTATCTTGCAAGGATATTTGCCGGGGAAACCGGCTGTACGATCTACAAATATATACAGGGGCGCAGGCTGACACTGGCGGCGGGGAAGCTTGTGGAGACGGAGAAAGCGATCGTAGAGATCGCCTACGAGGCACATTATGGCTCCCAACAGGCATTTACGCTGGCTTTTGAACAGTTATATCTGTGCACGCCGCAGGAGTACCGGAAAAGGGGGAGCTTTTACCCTGTGCAGCCGGAGCTGGGCATACAGAACGCACAGAATGGGTTTCTTTATGTATACAAAGGAGCTGTCGGCAGTTTGTTTGCAGGTCATATCCGTGCAGCCTGCAGAAAGGAAGGTGCAGCCGCATGAGTACGATCCCTTATGTTGTGGAACAGACCGGTCACGGTGAGAGAAGCTATGATATTTTTTCCAGACTTCTGTCCGACAGGATTATTTTCCTGGGGGAGGAGGTAAGCGATGTGTCCGCGGGGCTGGTCACCGCCCAGCTGCTTTTTCTGGAGGCTCAGGATCAGGAGAAGGATATCCAACTTTATATCAACAGCCCGGGCGGCTCGATCACGGCGGGATTCGCCATATATGATACCATGCAGTATATCAAATGTGACGTGTCCACCATCTGTATAGGGCTTGCCGCCAGTTTCGGCTCCTTTCTGTTGGCAGGGGGAGCAAAGGGAAAGCGCATGGCGCTCCCCAATGCGGAGATCATGATACATCAGCCTGCCATCCGTGGAAACGGTATTCAGGGGCAGGCCACGGATATTAAGATCGTATCGGATCATATGCAGAAGAGCAGACAGAGACTGAACCGCATTCTGGCGGAGAATACGGGGAAGCCCATTGAGGTCATTCAGGCGGATACGGAGCGTGACAATTACATGTCCGCGGAGGATGCGCCTGCCTACGGACTGATAGACAGGTTCCTTGACAGCAGGAC
>CAMWWF010000298.1 GCA_947177885.1 uncultured Lachnospiraceae bacterium | reverse complement strand
CGGGCACACGGGTTCCGGCAGAACCAAGGGTGCTTGCGCCCCTGGTGATATTCCCATACATGAGAGGTATCAGCTCCTCCACAGACTGCTCTCCGGCAGGCAATATCTCCGGTGATCTTTTTTCTTCCGCCCACGGCGTAAAGTTTATTTCCGGAAGCATTTGCTCCCTTGCCTCCGCAAGCCACTTACGAGCCTTTATCACGTTACCCCCGGCAGTGCTCAGGTCTTCAAACATTGCCTCTTTAGGGCATACCTCATTTGTCCATTCCAATACCGCCGGCTCTGAAACCGTAAGCAGCGCTTGCAGCCTTAGAGATACGCTGCTGTTCCCGATCCATACGCCATAGCTTCCGTCCTCAATGACCCACGCCTGCAGCTGCTCCGAAAAGCTGGCAAGCTGTTTTTGTTCTATAATGACCTTAAGCTCCTGCACATCTCCGGGCTGCAGAAGCTCTGTCTTTGCGAAGCCGGCAAGCCGCCGGTATTCCTTCTCCAGGCCTGTCTGGGGAGGGGTCACATATACCTGTACCACTTCCCTGCCGGGATAATGCTTCCCCGCATTTCTCACGGCAACAGCCACTTCTATGCCTTCCCCCGTTATCCGGAGTCCTTCATACTCTATGGAAAGATCGGTATAGGACAATCCATAGCCGAAGGGAAACAGCGGCTGTATATCAAAGCTGTCAAAATACCGGTATCCCACATAAATGCCTTCCCTGTATTCCTCCTTTTCCAGATCTCCGTTCAAATAACCGAAATTCCCGGCGGAGGGATAATCCTCATAACGCCTTGCCCATGTTGAGGTCAGCCTTCCCCCCGGGGCCGCCTTTCCAGACAGAACATCCGCTACAGCATGACCGCCCTCCTGTCCGGGCAGTGAAATATGTAAAATTGCCCTGATATTTTCCGTTTTCTCCAGAACGTCGGTCAGTTCGATGGGAGCTCCCGTATTCAGTATGAGCACAACAGGCATATTGGCCTGATCCAGATATCGGATATCCTCCCGCTCCTTTGGGCTTAAGTAATAATCTCCTTCTGTCCTGCGGCGATCCTTACCCTCCCCGGAAATGCGGCTGATCACATAGATCGCCGCTGAGGCCCCCTCCAGATCCCCTGCTGTGATCCCCCGGCCCTCCGGCAGCGAAAACGGGTTTGCCGCATAGGCGTCAAAGGGATTGTCCACATGCTTCACATCCTCCAACACTCTCGCCTTCCATGCAGCCCTTGCGGCTTCATAACGCTCCCGGTAATCCCTCAGCCAGTCCTTACTCGTAACGGATATGCCGGCGTCTTTCAAACCTCTGTATATAGAAATACTCCCCCTGTTGTTGACGTCTCCCGAGCCGATACCTCCCTTTACCGTCCGATCCGCACCGCCGCCAAAAAGCGCCACCGGTGCGGACATTGGAAGCGGAAGAATACCCTCGTTCCTCAGCAAAACAATCCCTTCCACAGCGGCCTCCCTGGCCAGCCTGCCATGGGCAATCTCCCTTTCGGAGGGCTGCTGTGACAGTGTTCCGCTGTGAATCTCATTTAATCTAACCATACTTCTTCTCCGTTTCAGGCAATTCCGCCGCAAAGTCAGGTATAGCGCTCTTTATCCCTTGACACCGCCAAGCGTTACACCTGCGATAATGTATTTTGAAAGGATCAGATACACAATAATGATGGGGACGATGGCCACCAGGATCATCATGTACATCTTACCCATATCCTGGTTCATATAATCGGCTCCTCGCAGAAGCGCTATCAGGATCGGCACTGTCATCTTATCCTTTGACTGGATGACCAGCGCGGGAACGAAATAATTGTTCCATGAGCCTACGAAGGTAAAGATCGCCTGTACCGCCATGGCCGGTTTCATAATAGGGAGGACGATCTGATTAAATGTCCGGAATTCCCGTGAACCGTCGATCCTTGCCGCCTCAACCAGTGAAAGAGGAAGGGATGACTCCAGATAGCTGTACATAAAGTAGAATACAGCCGGTGAGGCGATGGACGGTATGATCATCGGAAGCAGGGAATCATACATCCCCATCTTCGTGATCAGGCGCAGAAAACCCATTGCCGTAACCTGAGTCGGCATTACAAGGATCGCCATGATGAATGTAAAGGCCACCTTCTTCAGCTTAAAATCATAAGCATAAAGCCCATATGCGGTCAATGCGGAAAAGTAAGTACAGATTGCCGCCGAGCTGCCGGAAACGATCAGACTGTTGAGAATCCCCCGCATCATGGGAAAGGTTCCGTCATTGGCCACACTTTTCAGATTAGCGAAGAAATACTTTCCCGGCAGTGCCGTAAACCCTTTCATCAGGTCTGCATGGGAACGCGATGCGTTTACAAACAGGATGTAGAAGAAAAAGAGGCACATAAATGACAGGAAGACAAGTAATATATGTGCAAAAACAGTGCGCAGTTTATTCAAAGGATCAGATTTCATCAGATTATCTCCTTCCCGCTTTTTTATTCTTTCTTGCAGCTGCCCTGGAACCATCCGGATCATTGTCATTGGTTATGCGGTATACGAAAAAGCATAAGATACCGCTGACAATGAACAGGTATACGGACAAAGCGCCGGCCATTCCATAGTTATTGCTCTTTAAGTGACTGTTCAGGAACATGATCAGCGTCATGGACGTACGGTCAGGACTTCCCTGCCCGTTGGTCAGGATCTGAGGCACATCGAACATCTGAAGGCCTCCGATGATGGATGTGATCAATGTGTAGGTGAGGATCGGGCGGATCAGCGGAAGCGTGATACGGTAAAATCTCTGCATACTGTTACAGCCGTCTATTTCCGATGCCTCAAAAATGTCGGGACTGATACCCATGCTCGCCGCCATCAGCATGATCGTTGTATTACCAAACCACATCAGGAAATTCATCACTCCGATCAGAGACCTGGTCCCAAGGGCAGTGCCCATAAAATCGATGGGACTGTCCGTTATTCCTGCCGACAACAGTATGGAGTTGATCGGCCCCTTGTTGGAAAACAATGTAAAGAACAGCATTGCAAATGCGGACGCCATGATCAGATTCGGCAGATAAATGACTACCTTGAAGAACTGCTGGCCGCGGATCTTCAGCCGCACATCCACGAACCATGACGCAAGAAGCAGTGCTATCACGATCTGCGGAATGAAACCAATGATCCACAGGAGCACTGTGTTTGCCCCGTATCTCAGCATATCCGACTGCAGCAGGCTGGCAAAATTCTTCATTCCGACAAAATTGGGGCCGATCTCCTTTATCCCGGAACGATAATATTCATAAAAGCTGTATCTGATCGTATCTGCCAGCGGAATTAACGAGAAAATGAAAAAGCTCACAAAGAACGGAAGGATAAAAATATATCCCCACTTCGAATAATCGATCTTTTTACGTTTTGGTCTCATTGCTGTCACTCCCTCCTTTTCATACTGCGGCGCCTTTGTCGGCGCCGCAGCGGATGATCTTTATTGCGGCCACTGGATCTCCGTGATCTCAGGGTACCGCTCTACGATCGCTACCTCAAAGTTCGATTTTGCCCTGTCGTAATCGATCTCACCCTGTAAATAATCGCCGAAAGCATTCTGGATCAGCTCTACGCAGCCCTGATCGTATGCGGACAGGGGCGCCAGCTTCAGGTTGTCGGCGCTGGGCGTAAAGTAAGCATAAGGATTCTGTCCGCCAAGGAAATCGGATGCAAACTCGTCATCTGCCGCCGCGTTCTGCATAACAGTCTTTGCATTTGTGAAATCCGCATATGTCTTTGAGATCATAGTCAGATTATCCGCATCCGCTGTCAGCGCAAGAAGGATCTCCTTTACATGTGCCGGATTATCCGTGCCTTCCGCAGCAAGCACATATGTTCCGCCCCAATTGTACGTCAGGGGAGCATTGGTTACTGCCCAGGATCCTGCTTCGCCTTTCCAGTTGGGTACCATCTGTGTATCGATCCCCCATGCCGGGAAGAGGAATGCAAACACCTTGGAACCGGATCCCATTGCGCTGTACCAGTCAGAGTTCCACTGGCCCTTTACGGCAGGATCAAAATAGCCCGCATCCAGCCATTCTTTGGAATCAGCAACCCAGTCCAGGATCTTCTGGTCAACCTTGATGGTGGTGGTTCCCGGCGCAACCCACGCTTCCGCTACGTTGTTGCTGTAAGTGCGGAATGTGTCGGCATAGCTTGCAAAGGTATAATATCCGTGTTCTTTCAGTTCCTCAGCGGTTTCTTTCATGACCGCCCAATCCTTGGTCTTCTCGCCGATCTCCGCCGGATCATCCGTACCGAAAACTTCCTTTGCGATATCGCGGCGGTATACCAATACGCCCGGACATGCCTGCCATGTGG
>CAMWWF010000297.1 GCA_947177885.1 uncultured Lachnospiraceae bacterium | reverse complement strand
GACACTGGGTTCTCTGCTGCTCATATCGTCCCTGATTGTGGCGGCGATTCCTGTGGACGGGCTGCAGGCAAAAACACCTGCGCCCGAGAACAACTGGGGGACTTTGAAGGATAATTTTACAGCCGAAGAGCTGGGAAGCAATACCATTCCGGTGATCACGGCAAACGATATGATTTATACCACCGGGAACGGTACCTACCAGTTTGCTTACAGGGCTGACGGACAGGGAGCCGTAATTCTGGGGTATGTGGGCGGAGCCGTTCCGGACACTTTGGTGATTCCGGATGTGATTGAATGCGCTTATCTGCAGCGGTCCATTACGGAGGGTACCAACGGAGATTATGTTGCGGTGGGTACCAACGGAAATTTTCTGTACTATAGGGTAGAACACACCAAAGACATGATAGGAGCTGACGGCAATCCTGTATTGGGCGCCGACAACAAGCCTGTTCAGGAACATGACTATTGGGAGTTCAAGCCCTGCCTGAACAGGACGGAGGCAGAGTGGATTGACATTGAACCCAGTCAGCTGTTTATCAACAAAAGCAATCCCAAAGGAGTGCCTACCGGAGACAATACGGACAAAGATCAGGCAAATGTTGATTATGAACAGGTAAGCAACAGCGGAGATTTCCGAATCCGGGATATACAGGTCTGGTATATCGGAAACCAGTATCTGGTGGAAAATACATCGGCCAATCAAAACAGCAAATGGGTTGTGGGAGACCGTGTGACATATGCCAATAAGGAGAAAGGCGTTTTTGCGGAGAAGGGCGCAAACATTACCGGACTGAAGGTGGGGCAGTATATGAGGGGCATCGGAGATTATGCCTTCTACGGCTGTACCAACTTAAGCGGCATCGAACTGAACAATGGTTTGAGTGTGATCGGCGTGGGCGCTTTTGCAGGGTGCCGCAATATGGAAAAGGCGGAAGTTGCTCTTACAGCCAGTATTTCCATTGTGGGGGATTATGCTTTCTACGGCTGTGCCAGTATGAAGACATTTACGGTTCCGACCAATGTAAGAATCCTGGGAGATTCCGTATTTGAGGGTTGTACGGCCCTGACCCATGTGGAGCTGACCGGAAACGGAAGTGAAGTTGCGCTTGCAAAAATCGGAAACAGATTATTCAGGAACTGTACCAGCCTGGAGAGTATGACATTCCCTGCTTCCCCTGATTTTACGGGAATGGCTTATAAACCCGGTACCATTGATTTGAATATTTTTGAAAACTGTATTAATCTGCAGTATGTGGAGTATGCCGGCGCTCTGGACAGGATCGCACTGGAAAACATAGGGCCTTTTAAAAGTATGGTTCCTCCCACGTTCTATTTCAAGGGACTGAAGGATTCCCAGATTCATAAGGCTGCTACCGCAAACGACATTGCATACAGCTTCAGGGACCCTGCCACAGGTTTGTATGTATTTGAACTGACAGTGAAGGATGAGAACGGCAGAAGGGCAGTATGCTGGGTGGACGAAAACGGCAAGTTGATCTACTGCAAGATGGACCCGGGAATGACTACTGTGTCGTTGCCTTCGATTATAGGACCGCACCCGGTGGAATCCATCGGAGAGGGAACTTTCCAGAACAATTGTTTCCTTCAGATGATTACGATACCGGAATCGATAAAGTCCATTGAGGCCAATGCCTTCCGGGGAGCTCATAATCTCAGGGACGTTATTTTTGAAATTCCAAAGGACATGACGGCCATCGGAGCGGGAGCGTTTAAAACCCAGAATGTGTCTGCCGCTCACGGAACCACCTGCCCTGCGGAAGGATATGTATCCGGCGGCAACGGAGGCGGAGGTGTGTGGATTCCCGACCCGAAACCGGAACTGCATTTTGTGGGACCTGTTTCCACAGAGTCCGAGCCTTTCAAATATGCCATGGACTGGGAAGAGAATATCAATGCGGGAGGGCAGCCTCTGACTTATATCACCTATTACAGCGGATGGCCCACCAATCTGGCGGTACAGTATATTCCGGAGAATCCGGACGCACCCTCTACGGGTAAGAATACATTGATTGATTATCCTACGCTGCAGGATATGCTGGATCAGAAATACTCAGATCCCGATAAATATGCTTATATCACGCCCGCTTACAGCCAGGCGGCAGCGGTGGCGGCGGAGAAATATCTGTCCGGACAGCCGCTCACCGAGGATGAGACAAATATTGTGGCGGCAGCTTTGAATATGGTTCTTCCGGACGGAATCGAAGCCATCGGCCCCATGGTGGACGAGAACGGAGATATTGTGATGGACCCCGACACCGGGAAGCCGGTAGGATTGTTTGAGGGCAAGGAGAACAAGGAAGTATCTACAAAACCGGACCTTCGCAAGACCATTACTGCCGAGGGAATCATTACGGTGGAAGAAAACGCCTTTAAGGGATGCAAGTATCTGGAGGAAATCACCTTCAGCGACAAGACGGTGGCTGTGGACAGTCACGCGTTTGAAGATTGTAAAGTCCTGAAAAAGGCAAATCTTCCGGCAACCCTGGTAACCATGGGATACAGCCCCTTCCTGGGATGTGATGAACTCACGGACGTAAACTTTAACGGAAACACCAAATTTACCTGTAAGAATTCCATTATATATGAACTGAACGGAGAAGGAACTCCCGAAAAGATTGTGGAATATCTCAACGGCAAGCGCCCCCGTATCGTGGAGGCAGGAGACGTGGAGGGCATCAAGGAATTTTATCCGGAGGCTTTTATGGGAGCCAATGTCACTTCCGTGGATTTGACAGGTGCTTCTGTTGCCAATATACCGGAGAATGCTTTCAGATATACGCCGGATCTGTACTCCGTGACTTTGCCGGAAAGCTGCCGCAGTATTTCCAAGGATGCGTTTTCGGACAGCGGCATCCAGTTGCTGCGCATTCCGAACGCAAGTACGGTTATTCATCAGGATGCGTTTAACGACACAGATGACGACGGAAAGACAGACAGGTCGGATTTGACCTTCCAGTGTGTGGAAGGCAGCACCGCCGAAATATACGCAAAGGAATATAAGATTCATTATACCTACATTCTGCCGGTGTACACGGTAAACTTTTATGATGAGGAATTAAAGATCGTATACACCGATTATGTGGAACAGGGCGGAGTGGTTACGCCTCCTGAGGACCTGGAAGAGCTGCCTCCTGTAAAGGGATATACCAGGCTTACGTGGACGCCTCCGGCAGGTACCATTGTGACTGCGGATACCAATGTATATGCAAAGTATGAGCAGATGTCTCCTTCCGAGTTCCAGAAGACTGTCAATTTCTTTGCCATTGACAAGGAGACCGTTCTGAGCACGCAGACCGTTACACCGGGGGAAGAGGCGGTGCCTCCTGTACCTCCCGATGTGGAAGGCTATGCCTTTACAGGCTGGTGGCCGGAGGATATGAAAGTTACGGACGAAACGGAGAATCCTTACAATATTTATGCCCAGTATGAGAAGATTGATTCTTCGGACGGAAAGCACACGGTAAGGTTTTTCGGATACGACGGGAATGTCCTTTTGACTTTGAGAGTGGAGGACGGAAAGGACGCTACGGTTCCCGCATCACTGACCCAGGCGGTTGAGACGGCCAGACAGGGTTATACTTTTACGGGATGGAAGCCTCTTCCGCTGAATATCACGGCGGATATGGATACTTATGCGCAGTATGTACCAACCAGCTCGCTTTCGCCTTCTCCGGGACCCAATGACCCCAATAATCCTGACGGAACAGGGTCTTCAAACAGTGCGACTGCGCCTCATACGCTTACCGTGCGGAACGGAAGCGGCTCCGGCAGCTACCGGAAGGGAGAGCAGGTGATTGTTGTGGCCAACAATGCGCCCTCCGGCCAGGAGTTCAGCGGCTGGACGGTAAGCCCGGCCAGCACGGTGGTAACGGATAAGACACTGAGTGCCATAGTGGTAAACATGCCGGACCATGATGTGGCGCTGATAGCCAACTATAAGGCGAAAAGCGGCAGTTCTACAAGTACGGGCACGGGAAATACATCCGGGAACCGTCCGGGCAGCGGGACAGGAAACCAAAACGGCGGCGGAACTACAGTGGTTATTGATAAGAACGGGCTTTCCAATACCGGAGTGGTCAGCGCTACCGTAAACGGCTCTTCCGATAATTTTACCATCAAAATTACGGAGAGCAGTGAAGCTGCTGAGGCTATTTTGAGAGCGCTGCTGGCAGAGTACGGGACGGTTGACAATATTAAATATTTCCCTATGGATATTTCGCTGTATGATTCTACGGGAACAAAGAAGATTACGGATACCACAGGGCTCAGCATAGACATTACGCTGCCTCTGCCGGATTCTTTGATCGAATATGCGGGCAACAACAAGAT
>CAMWWF010000296.1 GCA_947177885.1 uncultured Lachnospiraceae bacterium | reverse complement strand
AATGCAGGCATTCATCACACATTTCAGCTGAATTTGCCTGGATC
This sequence comes from uncultured Lachnospiraceae bacterium, assembly GCA_947177885.1. Next base: position 4,314 of record CAMWWF010000296.1, on the reverse strand, counting down.
CGAACAGTTATAAATGATGACGTAATGAGAAACGAGCATCGGAACGATGTCCGACAAAGCGGGCAGACTTCCAAGTATGGATTGACATGCGTGCCAAAGCACGCGAGGAGGTGTAACAATGAAATTTGGTAAGGCAGTTGTGAAATGTCGGATCCCGATCCTGATCTTGGCATTTGTACTCCTGATACCTTCCGCGATCGGAATGATCAGGACGCGGATCAACTATGATATGCTGACCTATCTGCCGGGCGATATCGATACGGTCATCGGTCAGGATATCCTGATGGAAGATTTCGGCAAGGGAGCGTTTTCCTTTGTCATCATTGAGGGAATGGAGCCTAAGGATGTGTCCGGTTTAAAGGAGGATATTGAGACCATCGACCATGTGGAGACAGTGCTGTGGTACGACAGTTTTCTGGACGTATCCGTTCCCATGGAACTTCTTCCGGAAAAGTATTATGAAGCCTTTAACGCGGGAAATGCCACTATGCTGGCGGTGTTCTTTGACACCACTACTTCCGCCGACGAGACCATGACGGCTATCGCACAGATCAGAAAGGCTGCGGGAGACCAGTGCTTTGTGTCCGGTATGTCCGCCATGGTCACCGACCTGAAAGAGCTGTGTGAGAAGGAAGAGCCTATCTATGTGGGAATCGCGGTGATCCTGGCCTGTGTGGCAATGATGATCTTCATGGATAACTGGATCATTCCCTTTGTCTTTCTGGCGAGCATCGGTATGGCGATCCTGTTAAATATGGGAACCAACTATTTCCTGGGAGAGATATCCTATCTGACCAAGGCGCTCTCCGCAGTGCTCCAGCTGGCGGTCACCATGGATTATTCCATTTTCCTGTGGCACAGTTACGAGGAACAGAAACAGGAATATGAGGACAAGAAGACCGCCATGAGCGCCGCTATTGGAAAGACCGTCACTTCCGTGGTGGGAAGCTCCATCACCACAGTGGCAGGGTTTGTGGCTCTCTGCTTTATGAGCTATACCCTGGGACTTGACCTTGGTGTGGTCATGGCAAAGGGAGTGGTCCTGGGCGTGATCGGCTGTGTGACAACGCTTCCCTCCATGATCCTTGCGCTGGATAAGGTGCTGGAGAAGACCAGACACAGGTCGCTGCTTCCGGATATGAAGCGGATTTCGGACTTTGTGACGAAGCAGTTCTATGTGTTTCTGATCCTGTTTGTACTGATCCTGATTCCCGCATATTCGGGTTACAGGCAGGCCAATAAGGAAGTTTATTATAATCTGGGGGATACTCTGCCGGCGGACATGGCATATGTCGTTGCCAACTCCAGGCTGGAGGAACTGTTCGGCGTGGGAGCCACTCACATGGTGCTGGTGAACACGGATACGCCGGCGGGAGATGTGAAAGATATGATTGCCGAGATGGAACAGGTGGATGGCATGAAATATGTGTTGGGAATGGAATCCGTGGTAGGTTCCCTTGTACCGGAGGAAATGATACCGGAATCCGTTTCGGAGGTGCTAAAGAGCGATGAGTGGGAGCTTCTGCTGGCAAACTCCGAGTATAAGACGGCGACGGACGAAGTCAATGCCCAGATCGATGAGCTGAATACGATTTTAAAGAAATATGACGCAGGGGGAATGCTGATCGGCGAGGCACCCTGTACGAAGGATCTCATCGAGATCACGGATCTGGATTTTAAGACGGTAAACACCATTTCCATTATCGCCATCTTTGTGATCATCGCGCTGGTGGAGAAGAGTGTCACATTGCCTTTTATATTGGTTGCCGTCATTGAGTTTTCCATATTTATCAATTTGGGCATGGCGCATTACACGGGGACTTCCCTTCCCTTTATCGCTCCCATCTGTATCAGCACGATCCAGCTTGGCGCCACAGTGGACTACGCCATCCTGATGACCACCAGATATAAGGAGGAGAGATACGGGGGCAAGGGAAAGCGGGATGCCGTCAGCAGCGCATTGTGCGTCTCCATCCCGTCCATTATTGTCAGCGCCATGGGATTGTTCTCCGCCACCTTCGGCGTGGCGCTCTATTCGGAGATAGATATCATCAAGGCTTTGTGCAATCTGCTGGCGAGAGGGGCTGTGGTCAGTATGTTCAGCGTTATGCTGGTTCTGCCGTCCATGTTCATGATCTTCGACAGAGTGATATGCATGACCAGCGCAGGTTTCCGGAAGAAGGAGAAGGGGGGCAGGAAAGAACAGCAGACAGAGGCAGGATGAACCGCCTGTCCCGCCCCATTGCATCGTTAAAATTACCGGACGATGTCCCCATTGTCGTCGGAATTTGCCCTGCACTGGTACGAACCATGCGGTTCCAAAGTCCAATTTCTGACCGGATGGGCACCGGAAGTTTTATTACACGCTCTGGAGTTCAAATGGAGTTTAAATAAAGATTGAGTAGAGATTGATTATTGAGCAGAGATTGAAATAAGAAAGGATGAGGTTTTATGTTAGACAGAAAGAACAGACTTGCCAGGATAGGCGCGGTATGTGTGTGCGGAGTGCTGATCGTGGGTGTCACAGGGACTACCGTATACGCAAAGATACAGAAGACGGACAGCAGCGTTCATGAGGCAGCGGAGAATAAAGCGGCGGAGGGGACAGAAGACAGGACTCTGGAGGAAAAGCTGGAGGATGAGCTGAAGGAGATCTGGCAGCCCGCGGAGGAAAGCGGGATTGTAAAGGAAGAGACCGTATACATCATGGCGAATGCAGACGGCAGCAGCAGTAAAGTCATTGTCAGCGACTGGATCAGGAACGGTGACCGGGCGGATTCTGTCACAGATGTGACAGCACTTGCCGATATCACCGAAGTGAAGAACGGCGAGAGCTATGTGAGACAGAACGGCGGATATGTGTGGCAGGCCGGGGGAAATGATATTTATTATCAGGGAACTACAGACAAGAAGCTGCCTCTGACGCTCAGGGTCACTTATACTCTGGACGGAAAGCAGACGGAACCGGAGGATATGGAGGGAAAGAGCGGTCATGTGGTGATACGCTATGATTTTGAGGTCAATGAATATGAGACCGTGGAGATAGGAGGATCCGGGGAACAGATCTGTGTGCCTTTCACCACAGTGACGGGAATGGTCCTGGACAATGACGTATTCCGGAATGTGGAGGTTTCTTCGGGAAAGGTTATCAATGACGGTGACAAGACGATGGTGGCGGGGATCGCTTTTCCCGGTATGGCGCGGAATCTGGAGCTCGATGAGGAAAAACTGCCCGGTTATGTGGAGGTGGAAGCGGATGTGACGGATTTCTCCTTAAAGACTGCTTATTGTGTTGCCATGAATGATCTGCTCAGGAATCTGAATCTGGACGATGCGGACAGTATGGCGGAACTGACGGACGCGCTGGATGAATTGACCGATGCGGTGGATCAGCTTCTGGAAGGCTCCGACAAGCTCTATGACGGACTGGCGACGCTCTATGACAAATCCGGTGAACTGAAAGAGGGCGTGGGCGAACTGTACGACGGTGCGGGGAAACTGAAAGACGGTGCGAAGAAGCTGGCGGAAGGAACGGAAACCCTGCGGGATGGCAGCGGAAATCTGTTAAGCGGCGCGGAGCAGCTTCAGGCGGGTCTGAATCAGCTGGCTGCCGGCAATGATATATTGAACGGCGGCGCAAGACAGGTGTTTGAGACACTGCTGGCCGCAGCCAATACACAGCTTAACGGCAATGAACAACTGCAACAGCTTGGTATTTCCGTGAATTTGACAATGGATAATTATGACGAGGAGTTAAATGACATATTAGAAAATATGGATGCAGCGGTGCTGGCAGCCGTCCGGGCGGAGGTGGATAAGAATGAGGCGGCGATCCTTGCCGGAGTGACGGCAGTGGTGGAGCAGCAGGTGAGTGCAAATGTTGCGCCTCTTGTGAATGCGGCGGTGCGGGAACAGGTGACCGATCAGGTGCTCCAGGGAATGCAGGCCCAGGGATATACCCTCACAAAGGAGCAGTATCTGGCAGCGAAGCAGGGAACCGTGTCCGGTAATGACGCACAGACGGCAGCGCTCAATGCCATGGTAGCGGCAGCGGACCGCATGATAGAGCAGCAGATGGCATCCGATCAGGTCAGGGGTATCATCGCAGCCGAGACAGAAGAGACGACAGCACAGCAAATGGCCACCGACCAGATCCAGGCGACGATCGCGGAGAATGTGAAGGCTCAGAAGGAAAAGCTGGTCAGCGATCATCTGGCGGCAATGTCGGGCTCTCTCAGCGAAGGGGCGGCACAGATCGCAGGTCTGAAGCAGTCCCTGGACAGCTACAATACCTTTTATCAGGGGCTTCTGACC
>CAMWWF010000295.1 GCA_947177885.1 uncultured Lachnospiraceae bacterium | reverse complement strand
CTCGCGGAGAAAGGGAAAACCGTAAAGACGGCAAAGCCCGCGAAGATAGAAGGAACCGCGAAGGCGGCAAAGCCTGCTGAGAAGAAGGAAACCGCGAAGGCGGCAGGGGCCGTGGAGAAAGAGGAAAACGCAAAGCCAGCGGAAAAAGAAGGAACCGGAAAGGCGGCAGAGCCCGCAGAGAAAGAGGAAACCGGAAAAACGGCAAAGCCTGCGAAAAAAGAGAACACCGCTAAAAAGAAGGAACCGGTAAAGAAGGATGATGCCGCAAAGCAGACAGAGTCTGCATAAAAGAAAGTGAATTTCCTGATCACAGCGATAACCGCTGCTGCGGAGGCATAGACTGTAAAAAACGGAGGCGGTAAGGAGCACAGCCGCAGCAGTATACCGGGTATAGCGAAAACAGGGGATTTTCATCCTGATCTGAGTCGCCGAACAACGGCGGCATGATTTTCAAACACGCTCCGGCTTTTTGGCTTTGGAAGTGTGAGATGCCGCAAAGCGGGATCATGGAGGTTATGATGAAGTATGTACTGGGACTGACGGCTGCGCAGGAAGAGAATGTGGAAGAGATCATAGGGGAAGTGGAAGAGCTGATGAAGCCGGGGGTTCTGAAATCCTATCTTTCGGCGATTCCCGAAAAAGCAATGGATCTGGGATTTAGAGTGCTGCTTGCGGTGGTAGTATTCCTGATCGGCGTGCAGCTGATCAAATTGATCCGAAGCATTATCCGCAAGTCCATGAAGCGGGCCAACGCGGAGGTGGGCGCCGTCCAGTTTGTGGACTCCTTTGTGAAATCGGCGCTGTATATGATGCTGGTGCTGATGATCGCCTCCTCCTTTGGCCTGGATGCGGCAAGCATTGTGGCGGTTCTGGGCTCTGCAGGTGTGGCCATCGGTCTGGCGGTTCAGGGAAGCCTTTCCAATCTGGCCGGAGGCGTGCTGATCCTGATCTTGAAGCCCTTTAAGGTGGGAGATTATATCAGAGAAGATTCCTCCGGAAAAGAGGGAACCGTCACGGAGATCCAGATCTTTTACACCAGGCTGCTGACCTTTGACAATCAGACGGTGATCCTGCCCAACGGCAATCTTGCCAATAACAGTCTTGTCAATGTATCCGCGGAAGCACACCGCAGAATGGATATCAAGGTGGGGATTTCCTACCGGGCGGATCTGAGGAAGGCCAAGGAGGTGCTGCAGCAGGTGTTGGAAAAGGACGAGAAGACTGTCAAGGACAAAGATATGCTGGTGTTCGTGGATGAACTGGCAGAGTCCGCCGTTGTCCTTGGGGTTCGTTGCTGGTTCGAGCAGGAGGACTTCTGGAGCGGAAAGTGGCGTGTCACGGAGAATTGTAAGCTCGCTCTGGATGAGGCGGGTATCGAAATACCTTATAATCAACTGGATGTGCATGTAAAAAGTGAATGAGAAGTATACGGAAAACGGCATGGCTTCGGCTGTGCCGTTTTGAATCGGGCAGATCATATCCGCTGCATGTATGTCACATTGATCTTACCGGCATAAAACAATATGGAAGAGGATATCAAATGAAGGAATTGAGTCACAAGAATGACAGATATAAAATGAATTGGATCGAAGGAAACACGGAGTGGGGTACGGTGAAAGCACCGGACGGACTTGACATTTCCATATCTTCCGAGCGGAAAGAAAATGTCATTATCGAAACTTACCGGTTTACCAATAAGACAGACAGGGATATTTTTACATCCCTGAAGGATATTTCCATTTATGCGTCCTTTAACGATGACTATCCGGATGCCGGGACCTGTATGACGAACCGCTGCCATGCGCATATCTGGTGCGGTGAGGATATTTCCTATGTTATGGCGCTGCGCATGGGCGGCGAAGGACCCGGACTGGGACTTGTTCTGACAGAGGGAAGTCTTGGCGGGTACAGCATTGAGCGCGACCTGGCAAGGAGAAGCAATGACAGGGGGGATTTTATCCTGCATCCCTCTCCGGTCAGTCTTGTCTCGGGGGAAAGCTTTTCCATCTCCTGGACCTTATTCTGGCATGAGGGAATAAGGGATTTTTATGAGCTGCTCAAACGCTATAATACCCGCCATATGGAGGTTTCCGCCGAGAATTATGTTGTGTTTGAGGGCGAGGAGATAAAGGTTGCCGTCAGACCGGTATTTGATCATGCGGAAGAGGATGTTTGCATAAAGGACGGTGAAGCTCCTGTGGATTTTGCCGTTGAAGACGGTGTCATACGGATCAGGAAAAATGCTCTTATCGGTGAGCATATATTTCAGATCAGCGTAAAGGGTATCCATACGCATTGCCGTATTCTAGTGCTCCCTGCATTTAAGAAGCTTGCGGAAAGGCGCTGCCATTTTATTGCAGAGAAGCAGCAGTACAGAAATGCGGGCAGCAGGCTTGACGGAGCGTATCTCATTTATGACAATGAGGAAAAGCATATGTACTACAGCGGAAGAAGCGATTTTAACGGCGGCCGGGAGCGCGTCGGCATGGGCGTGCTGATTGCAAAATATCTGCAGAAACGGGAGGATAAGACATTGTCTGACAGCCTGGACCGCTATGTGGAGTATGTGGAAAGAGAACTGTTTGATCCGGAGACAGGTGTTGTTTATAATGATTATCAGCGTGACGGCAGATGGAACCGACTCTATAACTATCCTTGGATCAGCGTTCTGTATATGGAACTGTATAAGCTGCGCCGCGAGAAGAAAATGGTCTTATACGCATACCGGGCGCTGCGGTCATACTATGAGCAGGGAGGTGCCGGCTTTTATGCCATTGAGATTCCCGTGCATGACATTGTCTCCTGCCTGGAAAAGGAGAATATGATGGAGGAAAAAGCCACTCTTATGGACTGGTTTGAAAAGCATTGTGAAATGCTCTCGGGGAACGGTTTGAATTACCCCACATCCGAGGTGAATTACGAACAGAGCATTGTTGCGCCGGCGGCACATATCCTCCTGCAGATGTTCCGGGTTACGGGAGAACAGAGATACCTGGATGCCGCCGGGGAACAGATCAGGGTACTGGAGCTGTTTAACGGCCTGCAGCCTGACTGTCATCTGTATGAAGTGGCGATACGCCACTGGGACGGCTATTGGTTTGGCAAGCGGAGAATGTACGGTGATACCTTTCCCCATTACTGGAGCGCGCTCACGGCAAATGTCTATGCCGATTACGCTGCCGTGACAGGCAATATGGAGTATCGGAGAAAAGCCAATGCGGCGCACAGAGCCGTGATGAGCCTGTTCATGCCGGACGGAAGCGCTTCCGCCGCATATGTGTATCCCGTTTCCGTAAACGGGAGGGATGCCGGGTATTATGATCCTTATGCGAACGACCAGGATTGGGGGATGTATTTTATGATGAAGTATACGGAGTGATCATTAGTTACCGGTAATAGCGCTGGCTTTTTGGTAAAAATGAAGGATCTGACAGTTTATGTAATGAAATGGCTAAGCGGTGACGACTCTGCTCAGGCAGGATCAGGAATTGTTGACTTTGGCAGAGAGTGTGGATATACTGAGTACATAAGAGGAAGGAACAGGATCTGAACTGGAAATAGGAGACAGTGCATGGCGAGAACGGTAGGAATCGGACACCAGAATTTTGAAACGATCCGGAGAGAGGGATATTTCTATGTGGATAAGACGGATCTGATACGGGAGTGGTGGGAGAGCGGGGACAGCGTAACCCTGATCACCCGTCCGAGACGTTTTGGCAAGACGCTGAACATGAGTATGCTGGAGCAGTTTTTTTCCGTAAAATATTCCGGATGCGGCGACCTGTTCGAGGGGCTTTCCATCTGGCAGGAGGAAAGATACCGCCGGCTGCAGGGGACTTATCCCGTGATCGCGGTCAGCTTTGCGGATGTGAAGGAGACATCTTATCAGGACACCAGAAAGAAAATAGGCAGGATCGTCGCGGAACTGTATAACCGGTTGGATTTTCTGTCGGACAGTGAGAAGCTGAATGAGAATGAAAAGACATTATTCCGGCAGATATCAGCCGGTGTGGATGGCGGACTGCTGACAGACTCTCTCAAATTCCTGTCAAACTGTCTGATGCAGCATTATGGGAAAAGAGTGATCATCCTTCTGGACGAGTATGACACACCCATGCAGGAGGCTTATGTGAACGGGTATTGGGATGAAATGGCGTCCTTTATCAGAAACCTGTTCAACGCGGCTTTCAAGACGAATCCCTATCTGGAGCGTGCTATTATGACAGGGATCACGAGGATCAGTAAGGAGTCTGTTTTTTCTGATCTGAATAACTTAAAAGTAGTGACAACAACTTCAGAAAGCTATGCGTCCTGTTTCGGATTTACGGAGAAGGAAGTGTTTGCGGCTCTGGAGGAATAC
>CAMWWF010000294.1 GCA_947177885.1 uncultured Lachnospiraceae bacterium | reverse complement strand
CCATACCGCGGGCAACCACTGCCGCATGGGAGGTCATACCGCCGCGAACGGTCAGGATACCCTGGGAAACCTTCATGCCGGTGATATCCTCGGGAGAAGTCTCCAGACGTACCAGAACCACCTTCTCACCTCTTGCCGCCCATTCTTCCGCATCTTCCGCGGTAAACACGGCCTTACCGCAGGCAGCTCCGGGAGAAGCGCCCAGACCCTTGCCGATGGGGGTTGCCGCCTTCAGCGCCGCAGCGTCAAACTGGGGATGCAGCAGTGTGTCAAGGTTACGGGGATCGATCATGGCAACCGCTTCCGCCTCTGTCTTGTGCCCCTCGTCCACCAGATCGCACGCAATCTTCAATGCCGCCTGTGCTGTTCTCTTACCGTTGCGGCACTGCAGCATATACAGCTTCTTATTCTCAACAGTGAACTCCATATCCTGCATATCATGATAATGGTTCTCCAGAATGTCACATACCTTGATGAATTCTTCGTATGCCTCAGGGAACTCCTGCTCCATCTGGGCAATAGGCATGGGTGTACGCACACCTGCCACAACGTCCTCGCCCTGGGCATTCTTCAGGAATTCACCCATCAGCTTCTTCTCTCCGGTGGCGGGATCACGGGTAAATGCCACGCCGGTGCCGGACTCGTCATTCAGGTTACCGAATACCATGGGCATCACGTTTACCGCGGTACCCCAGGAATAAGGGATATCGTTGTCACGGCGATATACATTGGCGCGGGGGTTGTCCCAGGAACGGAACACGGCCTCGATAGCCAGCTTCAGCTGCTCCACGGGATCGGAAGGGAAATCCTTTCCCAACTGATTCTTATACTCAGCCTTAAACTGCTCAGCCAGCGTCTTTAAATCAGCGGCAGTCAGCTCAACATCGAACTTTACACCCTTCTCTTCTTTCATCTTGTCGATGAGCTGCTCGAAATACTTCTTGCCCACCTCCATTACCACATCCGAGAACATCTGGATAAAACGTCTGTAGGAGTCATATACGAAACGCTCAAACGCAGGGTCGGAATTACCTGCGATCATGGCAGCAACCACTTCGTCATTCAGACCCAGATTCAGGATCGTATCCATCATGCCGGGCATGGAAGCACGTGCACCGGAACGGACGGAAACCAACAGGGGATTCTGCAGATCTCCGAATTTCTTGCCGTTGATCTTCTCCATCTCCGCTACATATTCCATGGTCTGCCCCATGATCTCATCATTGATCCTGCGGCCATCCTCATAATACTGGGTACAAGCCTCTGTGGTGATAGTGAAGCCCTGGGGCACAGGCAGGCCGATGCTTGTCATCTCAGCCAGATTAGCTCCCTTACCGCCCAGAAGGTTACGCATGCTCATGTCACCTTCACTGAATAAATAAACCCATTTCTTCATCTAGTATTTTCTCCCTTTCAAAGTGATTGCCACCGTTTCGAATCAATCGACATGTTGTTCATATAACATGCTGTCCGTATGACATATTATGCCAGTGTGCTGACACGTTTATTTTCAGCCAAATAACGCAGAATGAATTTTCAGCCTGCAAGGCGGCTGAACGAGGCGATGCGGTGGCATCGTTGAGTGAGGCCACCAAAGAACTAAAGCTCTCGGCAGATGGAAATTCAGACAAGTCATTCGGCGAAATGGGAACGTGCCAGTGTACTAACACTATGCACAAAAATGCCATTATAACTGGTTCTTAACAGCTGACATGATTTTAGACAGTCGAAAACGGCTGTCTTGGAACAATAAAATAAAAATAATTTATTATGTGCATATTTTAACAATTCACCGGAGGAATAGCAAGCCGAATCTGACAATCTTCTGACAAAGATTGGAATTTCGTGCAATATGCCAACTATAAATTTTCTGCCTGCTACAGTTTGCACAATGGCAGTAATATTGTAATTGCTTACATTTTAAAAATTCCACACTTACACTGTCACCGGACGATCATTGCCTGTTTCAGGATTAGAAAAATTTACATTTCCCGTTCTGTTTCTTCTGTTTCGGGCTGCCTTTCCAGTGATCCGCTCCCTTCCGCCGCAGGCAATGTCCCTGCCTATTGAAAAATACCGTAACCTGCATCGGTAAACAGGCCATACCACTCACTTCTCCGGAACAAAGCTGTCAAAAATACAGATGTCAAAATACTTTCTGGCTTTTTCCAGTTCTCTGGGCGACCTGATCGTCCAGGCCACCGCCGTATTATGGTAAAATCTGCGGCAGAACCTGCGGGAAAACACCTTGGGATACTTGTGATTATATGCTACGAAATCCGGTTTCCCCACCCAGTTGAACAGAAGATTCTGCAGCAGGAAGCACACCGGTCCGCGAAATTCCCCTTCTTTCAAGAAGGCTTCCGACAGCTGCCCCCGCACGATCTCCCTGCGGTTCTTTCTGTACCAGCGCACCGCAAGGGGATGAAAGGATTCGATACAGTACATTCCCCTGTATTCCGACAACAGCCTGTCCGCCGCCGGGCAGACGGAAGTATCCATTCCCGGCAGCTTCAGCTCCACGATCAGGGGAACCTTACCGTCCACCAGTTCCAACACTTCCTGAAACCGGGGAATACGCTGCTCCGTTCCGCAAAGCCTGAACTCCTGAAGCTCCTGACAGGTATGATCGCATACTCTTCCCTCCACGCCGCAGACCCTTTTTAATGTAAAATCATGAAAAACCACCGGAATACCGTCCTTTGACAGCTGCACGTCCATTTCAATGCCGAAGCCGCCCTCCACTGCCCTGCGGAATGCCTCCAGAGAGTTCTCCGGAGCTTCCGAATTGTTATTATGTAATCCCCGGTGGGCATAGAGCCATTTCCGATAGGAAGACGTGTCAGGTTTTCCAAACATCCTGGGCATGATCATATAGAGATACAACGCCGCCAAAAACAGCAGACATAGAATTAAGACCAACAACAATACCATATTCTTTCTTTCCTTTCATTCCGGTTCCGTCTCTGTACCGTTTTCCGGCTGCAGCTTTCCCGCTCACGATCCGTAATGGCAGATCAGGCCGCCAAATACAGCCTACTCCTTTTATCCGGGAATTTCAAGAACCAGAATCAATATTCAGGGAGCCTTATGCAATTCTTTAGGAATTCTTAAGGAAAAGCCTTCCCGGAATGTGCCTGAAAAATGCTCTGGTTCAGTTTATTTCACCGTAAAATATGTACTGCTGCAGTACCCCCTGAAATCCCTGATATCGATCCATGGGAAATCCCTGCTCATAGTGGGCCTGCAATGCCTGATCGATATGCGTATCCACCGGAAACGCCTCCAATGAATGCAACGCAAAAAGGCAGATGCAGTCCGCCACCTTCCTGCCCACTCCGAACAGTTTCAGCAGTTCCTCCCGCGCCTCCCTGTAAGGAAGCTTCCTGACCGCCTCCAGATCAAATTCTCCGCCGGCAACGCTTTTTGCGGTCCGCACTACATATTTACTGCGATACCCCAGATTGCATTCCATCAATGCATCCTCCTCCAGTTCTGCCAGCGCCTCCGGCAGGGGAAAGGCATAATATGTCTCTCCATGGTCATTGACCTGCCTTTCCCCATACCCCTCACAGATATTTTCAATACAGCGGCGGATCCTTACAATATTGTTCTGTTGCGAGATCAGAAAGGAAACGATCATTTCCCACAGATCCTGCCGCAGGATCCTGATACCGCTGCCGGACTCCGCGGCATTTTTCAGATAACTGTCATCCGGGTCGATCCTCTCTATATAAGCGGCATAATCGCTTTCCAGGTCAAAGTATCCTTCCCAGAAATCGCGGAATTCCGCCTCCTCGCAGTAAAAGATACATTCCTCTCCCTGCTTCTCCAGTTCCAGATAATGCCTCCCAGCGATCACGCTGTAGAGTCTGTCCGTTTTTTCCTTCATACGAAAACACTGGCCCGACCGGCAGATCTGGGCCGGGTCAAAATTCTGAATCTTCCGCCTTATCATCCGTATATTTCTCCCGGCATTTTTTCATATGGGCTTTCAGCTTTTTCATAGCCCAGTCATAGTGGCTGGATGTGTTGCTGATAAAATAGGAGCCCAGCGTACTTCCGCCGACCCATTTGTATACGCCTTTTGTAAACAGTTCCTCATTCGAAAATGTTTCCGCCAGGCACAATACTTCATTGTGCGACTTTTCAACCATTTCCTTTGCTTCTTCCAACGAGGTGTTCTGGTGCTTTTCCCAGAACTCCACATTCATTTCACCGTATGTCCTCCAGTTATATGGCTGGGGAATGAACGGTTGCTCATCACCGTCTTGGTTTGAACGCACCCAGTCCAACAGAAGCCGGTGCCACTCATACAAATGTATCAATACATCCCGCAGATTGCGATCCCGCCTCCAGTGCGCCTCCTTC
>CAMWWF010000293.1 GCA_947177885.1 uncultured Lachnospiraceae bacterium | reverse complement strand
GTTATCATGTGTTCCAATTCGGAAGAGTTCATGCTATATTTAACATAGAGATAAGGCAGGAGGTTTCGGAAATGGTAAAAAAGGAAAGCGGAGGAAAAGAGCAGCGAAGAGACTGGTATGAGCTGGATCTGTCGGCCATAGTGTACCCCACTCTTCAGCGAAGAGATTTCTCTTCCGTGTACAGACTTTCCGTATTGCTGAAAGAAGATATCAGGCCCGACGTCCTCCAGCAGGCGCTGGACATGACTCTGCCCAGATTTCCCACTTACAAAGCCGCAATCCGGAAAGGGCTGTTCTGGAGATATTTAGAGCCCAATGACCGGCCGGGGCCTTTTGTGCAGGAAGATGTTAAAAATCCCTGTCAGCCCATGAGCTTTAAGGCAAATAATCGTTACCTGGTGAGAGTCTATTACTTTCGCAGCCGGATTGCGCTGGAGGCTCATCACAGTCTCGGGGACGGCACCGGCGGTATGTGCCTGCTGATGACTATGACAGCCACTTACTTGAGGCTGCTGGGGGCGCAGGACATCAGAAACGAAGGGTTTGTGCTGGACATATGCGCAGAGCCGGAGGCGGGAGAACTGGAGGACGCCTACATGCGCTATGCCAATGCCAGGGTGTGTCCTCCCAGACTGGAGGAAAAGGCCTTCAGAATCAGGGGGACGGCGGAACCTTTTTATACTTTGAATATCATAGACGGCATTATGTCCGTGTCCGAGGTTATGGCAGCCGCCAAAAGGTATCATGCCACAATTACGGAATATCTCAACGCCGTACTTCTGTATGCGCTGCTGAAAAAGCAGGAGGATGACAGGGTATCCCGCCAGAGGCCCGTAAAGATTGCCATGCCTGTTAACCTCAGAAGGTTTTTTCCGTCGGTTACCCTGCGCAATTTTATCACCATGATCTACCCCGGCGTAGATCCCAGGCTGGGGGAGTATACTTTTGAGGAAATCGTTCTGCAGGTGCATAATTATATGCGTTATCATTTGAACGACAAGCTGCTGCGGGGTGACATTACCACCAATGCGGCCACTCAGAGAAACCCCTTTATCAGGGTGGTTCCGCTGTTTCTGAAGGACTTTGTGGTAAGACTGTTCTATACGAAGGTGCAGGACAGGAATTCTTCCGCCGGCCTGACCAATATGGGGGCAATGAAAGTGCCGGACGGGATGAAGGCTTATATCCGGCGGTTTGACATTTATATGGGACAGCCCTTTTCCAGAAGAACAAACTGTGCCATTGTAAGTTATGAAGATATACTGACCGTAAATTTTGCCAGCAGTATCATTGAGGCGGATGTGGAGAGATATTTTTTCAGAAAGCTTGTGCGGGACGGTGTGCATGTAAAGATAGAGAGCAACCGGGAATAAGGACGGCCGGAACTGACAGGATGTAAGGTTATGATATAGTCTTTCTGGAAGCGGTGCTTGGTCTGAAAGCTGAGCGGCGCGGCGGATATAAGGGATGCAGACGAAAAGAATGAGAGGGATATTATGTCATATTGTGTAAACTGCGGTGTGGAGCTGGATGCTTCCGCAGGGGAATGTCCTCTGTGCAATACACCGGTATTGAATCCGAAAGAAATAGAAAAATATGCTCTGGAATCCGTAAAAAGAAAAAATCCGGTTTCGTCCCAGGCTCCCTTTCCGGGAGAAAAAGGACAGGTTGAGACAGCCAACAAAAAGGAATTGGGAATTTTGCTGTCCATGGTGGAGCTGGCGTCTGCGGTTACCTGCGGGATTCTGAACGCATTCGTATTTCGGGGAAGCCTGTGGTCTCTGGCGGTGATAGGGGCCTGTGCCATACTGTGGGTGCTGATGATTCCGGCAGTGATATACAGAAGACAGCCGGTTTATGTTTCCGTGCTGCTTGACGGAATAGCTGTAGCTGTTTATCTGTATATGCTCACGTTTCAGGTCGGGGATGCGGGGTGGTTTTTTGGATTGGGACTTCCTGTTACCGTTCTGGTGACGGTGGTGGCGGAACTGCTGACGGTATGCATCCGCAGGCTGCCGAGATCTTTTCTGACGGTGGCTCTGTATTTGTTTACGGCAGTGGGACTGCTGTGCCTTGGACTGGAGATACTGATTGACCTGTATCTGGAGGAAAGAACCGCGCTGAGCTGGTCCGCTGTGGTACTGACAGTCTGTTCCATTTTGGATATAGCGCTGATTACCATGTTGTCACGAAGAAAACTGAGGGATGCGGTGCGCAGAAGACTGCATTTTTGATCCCGATTCTGCAGAGGGCCATGAGAGGAAACGCAGCTTTCTGAAAACAGACAGGGAGAGGGATATCTCTGATATCCCTGATATCCCTGATATTTCAGGCAGCTGCAGACGGAAGAACACGGTCGAAACAGGCGTCGGCGGGAATAGGACATTTAAATAATCAAGACAGAAGGAGAGAACGGCGGAAGATGGCGAGGCAGATGCGGCTGCGGCCGGGACAGGAATCGAAAAATTCCGGGGTGCAGAAGGATGAGTATACGGCAGAATCAACGAAAACAGGCGAAACAAACGAGAAGAAAGAGACTGCAAAATCTTTCGTTCCGGTGAAGATTACGGCGGAAGGATCAAAGGCGGAGGATACCGGGGGAGCGGAGACGGTAAAAGCAATGATTGAGAGTCTGGAGGCGGACAGCATAGATAAAAAGAGCCAGAGCCGGATGAATCTCATCAGACGGGTACATGGTCTGGTGGAGAACACCGATCTGGAAAAGCACAGACAATCTCAGAATTATATCGGCAGTATTTTGAGCAATACCAGGGAGATATGTTATCGGGAGACGGATATTGACGGCATTTACGGAGAATGGGTCAGTCCGGGACGGGCCCACAGGAAGAAATATGTAATACTGCATTGTCATGGAGGAGGGTATTCTACAGGAAGCAGTCTGTATGCCAGAACGCTGACATCAAAGCTGGCAGCAGCGGCCTCCATGGAAGTGCTGTGCTTTGATTATCGTCTGGCTCCCGAAAACCCGTATCCCGCGGCGGCAGAAGATACCATGAAGGTCTGGAATTATCTGATGCTCTTGGGATATGCCGCCCGGGATGTGATTTTGACAGGGGATTCCGCCGGCGGGAATCTGGCGCTGACTCTGATGCTCAGACTGCAGCAGGAGGGAAGAATGCTGCCGGGGGGAGTGGTGCTGATGTCACCCTGGACGGATTTGACGTCTTCGGGAAAGTCCTTTCAGACCAGGGCAGAGGCGGACCCGGTGCTGGACAGGCCTTACATTGAAAGAATGGTAAAGGCCTATGCGGAGGGGCAGGATCTGAGTGATCCCATGATATCGCCTCTGTTCGGAAATTTTCAGGGATTTCCGCCGGTATATATTCAGGCGGGGGACAACGAAATCCTGCTCAGCGATTCTCTTCGTCTCCACCAGGCCCTGACAGAGGCAGGGGTATCCGCCAGAATGGATGTTTATCCGGGTATGTGGCATGTCTTTCAGATGTCTCCCGTAAAGGCTGCCAGAGCGGCCATGGACAAATGTGCGGAATTTATCTATGAAATCTGCAGATGAAACGGATAGAGCCGCCAGATAAAAAAAGGAATTCCGTTGCGGATGCAGAATAATGAAGTAAGAGAAGGTTTCGCTTGTATGTGTGCGCCGCACACAGCTGGAGGGAGACATGACGATTAGAGAAAACACGGAAGAATGGGAGAAAAACTATCTGAGTCCCTATGCTTCTCACAGCAGGGATTCCAGGGGCAGGCTCAAACCGGAGGAGCAGTGCGATATCCGGCCGGTATTTCAGAGAGACAGAGACAGAATCATTCACTGTAAGGCTTTCCGGAGGCTGAAGGACAAGACACAGGTCTTTCTGTCTCCGGAGGGCGACCACTATCGCACCAGGCTGACACATACACTGGAGGTGTCGCAGAATGCCCGGACGATAGCAAAGGCGCTGCGGCTGAACGAGGAATTGGTGGAGGCCATTGCCCTGGGGCATGACCTGGGGCATACGCCCTTTGGCCATGCGGGGGAGAGAGCCCTGAACAGAGTGTGTCCTCTGGGGTTTGAACACAGCCAGCAGAGTGTACGCACGGTTGACAGACTGGAAAAGGGCGGTCAGGGCTTGAACCTGACTTATGAAGTAAGGGACGGTATCTTGAATCACCAGACCATCGGAAAGCCCCATACACTGGAGGGAAAGGTGGTAAGACTGTCGGATAAGATTGCATACATTCATCATGATATGGATGACGCGGTACGGGCAGGGATTCTCGGGGAGAAGGATGTGCCCTATGAGATTCGGGAGGTAATCGGCAGCACTCCCAGCGGAAGACTGGACCATTTCATCCATGACATAGTGACAACCAGCATGGGGAAAAATGATATAAGGATGTCGGAACCTATGGAT
>CAMWWF010000292.1 GCA_947177885.1 uncultured Lachnospiraceae bacterium | reverse complement strand
CCCCCCCCCCCCCCCCTTTTTTTTTCAACCAGAAGACGGCAAACGCGCTTCCTCTACGTCTCGTGGGCTCGGAGATGTGTCTAAGAGACATGTGTAATCCCGCACCGTGTCCCAGTACTCCTTCATCACATACGCCTTATCCTCTTTATGCAGCAGGTCCGACCAGGATTCCAGTTTGTTCGGAAAATCCGCTTCGCTCCTGTATCCCAGCATGCTTCGAAAAACATCTGTCCAGACACAGGCAATGATCTCTCCCTGTTCGTTAAACTCCATACTCCAGGGGCCGGAGCCCAGGGCCGCCTGGATATTTTCCATGGCGGTCCGTTCCCGTTCAATCTGGGCAAGCGCTTCCCTGAACCGGCCGTTGTCCGCCTTTTCCTGCTCCAAAAGAATCTTTGCATTCTTTCTGGACTGACGAAATGATATCAGGAATACCATAAGCATGGCGGCGGCCACGACACTGGTCTGTATCAGGAACCTGTGCAGAGCCTCCGGAGATTCCATACCTATCTTTTCCAGTATATAAACAGCCTGGCTTGAGCCGGCCCTGGCGCCTTCCGTCACCCATATGACCGCTATGAGAAAAAGCGCCGCCAGCACAACTCCTCCCCCTATAATGAAAGCAGTGATCTGCTTCTTCTGTTTTTCAGATCGCATTGTTTTTCTCCCTCTGTGATTTCATTTCCCCCGTACCATTCCGGCACCGCAAAGTCAAAACCGTGTCCCTTTGCGGTTTTGCGAGACAGCCGTGCACCAATCTGAATGTCCCTGACAGATTGTGTGCATCTTCCAAACTCCCAGACAATTCTCTTTATTGCCTTGGGAACTGTCCCGAAATAACTTCCAATATTCCTTGTCTTTTTCTCCACCTACACATGAAAGGCTTTGAGGACACTGCTGATATTTTATCACATCTATATGCCTTTTTCCATTCCCATTTGAAAAAAGAGCGGCGGCCGTCCGGTTCCGAACCGCTGCAAAGAGAAGATACGTAATTTTCTATAGAATAGAAACAGCATCAGAACCCTTCGGCCCGGATGCTGTAAAGCTGTTTTATATCTAAATGGAAACGGAGACCGAAACGCCGACACCCTGTTCTGCAGGAACCGGCTCTCCTGTTTTGGTATATGTTACAGGCGCCTTTATCCCGTCAATCCCTGTGCCGTCCGGAGCCACGTGACCCTTTGACAATGCCTTTCCCTCCTCGCTGATCTCCAGAAGACACTCCCCTGTCTCCATATCAGCACAGGCATTCCTGTTTTCCTCCATCCTCTCTTCCGCTTTTTCCCGTTCTTCCCTGCGCTTCCGTACAGCCTCCGCACACTGCAGCTTTGCCTCTTCCCTTGCCTCCTTTGCGTCTTCTTCCATCCCTTCGTCAGCTTCCGCCCTGTACTCCTGCGCCTTGTCGGAAAATTCGTTGACATATCCCATGGAACGCTCCATTGTCGCCGTATCGCCTTTGCGCCTTGCTTCCTTAAAAACACGCATGGGGGTATTCATCAGGTTCAAATTTGTCCTTGCACCTACAAGTCCTTCCATTGTTTTTGCATTCATAACACTGCCTCCTTATCACGTTTTATGCACTCTCGGGATCCCTGTCTCCCTTCTCATGGGAGACGTTCAAAACCCTCATCTGCTTTTTCGGAGAAGGGTGTCTGCGATATGAGATTTATGCTTCAAACAGCCGTTTTGATGTCATGAACGGCATCAGGAAACGGCAGTAAAACGGATATTGCGAAGACGTCTTTTCCGGCTTCCGTATTCATTGCCCCATTATACTTATTCACCACATCTCCCACATTCAGCAGGCCGATCCCATGCGCCGGCGAATCCTCTTTATTTGTAGATCCTTTTGTATACTTTTCTGTCCTGTCCATACTGTTTTTTACTTCAAGCAGAAAGCATTTCTTTACGGTTTTGGCCTGAATGCTGATAAAGCGGCATTCACCGGACCGCATCCTTCCACACGCTTCCAGCGCATTATCCAATATATTCCCGAACAATACGCAGAAGTCAAACTCATTGATACAGCATTCCTTTGGCATCTGCACATCACATTCCCACCTGATATTTCCTCCGTCCGCCTGTTTCCGCTTCCGGTAGAGAAGCGCATCCACCGCTTTATTCCCTGTCATGTCCGCGGGACATACTTAACTCTTACACCGTGAAATCAAACGTCAGGGTCTTCCCACTGTTTAATACAATCGTCAGGATATGGCTGCCCGAGGGTATGGATACCGACGGATCCATCACCGTAAGCGTCAGCACATTGTCCTCCAGTCCCCCTTCCGAACTGTAATCCGCATAAAATCCCAGCTTACCTGTGATTCCGCTGATCTGGGTTCCGCTGTTATCATAAAGCCCATATATCGTCTGGTCGAACACTACCTGTAGCTTTGCGCCGTCAGATGTCTTGAGAACCGTTACGCCCGTGATCTCAGGCTGCGACGTATCGCCCGGTTCCGGATCGGTATATTCGGGAATCTGCTTATAGCTGTAGAAATCCTCCCTGTTGCCCTGCGCATCCTCCGATGCAAAGCAGAACCATTGCCCTTCCTTTACACCCCGGACCGTTATATAGTTCAGGCCGTATCCTATGGCGATCTGCGTACCGTTGGCATAGATCCGGGCGGGATCCTTGGCAGCGGTCGTACCCTCGCCCTCTACCTCGTCCTGAATTGCATAGTAAAGAGTGCCCGCCTCGTCTGAGTTGACAATCACCTGTATCGTGTCCGCCTCTTTCCATTCGATGCTCCTCGCATCCACTCTGGGCGCCTGCAGGTCAAGGTAGCACATACCCTTTAACTGTGTACCGTCTTTCAGGCTGATCAGGATCGTATAGGTATTATTCCCCTTGGGAATGCTGCCCCTCTGCATGTACACACGGTAAATCCTGTTATCCGAGGTCCTGACCTCTCCAAGCGTTGTCTCGTTCAGCGGACAGCTTATGTCAAACTGCTCCAGAGTCAGGCTTTCCGAAGTGGCCGTCTCCAGCTCTATCTCAAAACCATACAGGTATTCACCGTTTCCCTGTTTCTCTGCGAATGCCCGGGCTCCTTTGATGGCAGCCGCACTTTCCTCGTTGACTTCTCCACCAATGGAAAGGCTTCTTACCAATGTCGCCTTCCCTTCCGTGTTGACCGCCACATAATACATGGTGTATGGCATGCCTTCGGTCAGACCGGTAACGGTAAAGGCATTCTCATGCTGTTTCATCTCCGTCTTAACGCCATTGCTGATGATCTCGGATTCCGTGAATCCGTCCGCTCCTTCCGCGGAAGCCGACCGTGCCGAAATCTGTCCGTTTTCCCTTAACATATAATAGAAGGAACCGGGTTCGCTTGAAATATAGGTGATCCGGGCCTCGTCGGCACTGGTCCGGACAGCGCTGACTTCCGCGATCTGCGCACAATCCGTCCTATAGGCAAAGACCTTTGAGATCGCTGTGCCGTCTGCAAGTGTGATCTGTATATCGTATTCCTGATCCCTGTAATAGGCGGTTGTCAGATCATAAACCCTGTGATCATCGGTGGACACAGACAGGATCGTCATATCGGATCCGCCGCTGTTACATATGATACTGAACGCTTCCAATGCCAGGGGCCGTTCTGTCTTCCGGTTCAAAGTGACCCTGATGCGGCCGCTGCCCGTAACTTCTACGCTCCGGATCTCGAAGCCTTCCTTTTCCGGTTCCGCGGTCTCTGCGGAGCCGTTGTCATTTGCCGCTTCTTCGGCCGCTTTTACCGCTCCCTCGCTTCTGCCTTCCCGGCCTTCCTGTCTCCCGGATGTCTCATAGTGCCTGTAAGCCGCCAGGATATTCCTGCCAAAAGCAGCCTGCAGATCGCTGTACCTGTTCAGATAATCCACAGGATCAAAGTCGGTGCCGTTGTCTCTGTGCTCAAAGGCTCCATAGGTGAGATAATGTGTTACATAAGCATCCCAGTTATCCCCAAACGCTGCCTGCAGATCCGGATACATCTCCCTGTATTTGACTATATCCAACATCTCATTCATTGCCCTGCCCTCCAGGAGTCCAAATCTCATGAAATGCTCCAGCAGGGCCTCCCTGTCATAACCATATGCTTCCTTAAGATCCGGGTACTTATCCGCATAATAATGCTCGTCAAAGACATCCTGTATGCCTGCCGCCTGGGTATAGCTGATGCTTCCCAATGCTACCGCTCCTGCAGCTGCCGCGATAGCGATCCTCCTGCCCTTTTTTGCCGCCCCTGTCACTTTCTTCCTGACTTCTTCCCTCATTGTTCTCTTTCCTTTCTGCTGTCATGAATTCCTTCTATGCTTCCCTTATTATATTATGTTCCTTCCTGATATTATGGCATATCTCCGAAAAATACGGGCAGAAACCCGAAAAATACG
>CAMWWF010000291.1 GCA_947177885.1 uncultured Lachnospiraceae bacterium | reverse complement strand
CTTTAGCAGGAATTCCACATTCTTTTCCTGAGACATTCTGGATACGGTGATCAGCAGAGGCATTTCCTGCGCCTGATATTGTTCCCTGATCCTGGCGGCTGCGCTCTCCTCCACCTGAAAATTAGCTTCTTCGATGCCTGTGGGCAGGATGCCGATCTGTTCCGGATATATCTTACATTTTTCCACCAGATAATCCTTCATTCCCTGGGTGGGTGCAAAGATAAAACGGCAATGTCTCATAAAAGCGCGAAGATACAAGGGTGTCAGTCTCTCGATCAGTCTGGACTTTGTATAGCATTCCACATATTGCTCATATCTGGTGTGGTAAGTAAAGGTGAGCGGCACATTGTACTTTTTCGATAAATATACTGCCGTTCTGCCGATGAGCATGGGATGATGTACATGGATAATATCAAAGTCATGCTTTCTGAATTCTTTTTCGATCCGCCGGTCAAAGGGATTGGGCAGCACGATGCCTCCGATAAATTTTTTCATACAGGTGGCGTAGCGGAAAACGTTTTCCTCTTCCACCTGTTCCTCATAAGTGGGCGCGAACACTGTCACCCGGTGTCCCAGCGCCTCCAGACCTCTTTTAAGTCTCTCAATGGAAATGGGAACCCCTCCCATAAACGGTTTATAATTATTTGTCATCAATGCTATTCTCATCGTAATCACTTGCCTTTCCTCAATTTGCAGATCTTTTCAGATCGTAACAGTTCAGATTTCCACTCAGATTTTCCCCAACAATTCAAACACCTGATCTCCCATCAGATACCCGGCTCCCACAAACACCAGATTCCAGAGAAAAATCCCGCAGGTGGAGGCCGTCACATATTTCACCAGGTTCATCCGTATCACTCCTGCCGGAATCGACACGATGGTCCGGATCATGGGCAGAAGCTTTCCCACAAAGACTCCCATGCTTCCCTTGGATCTGATCCATTCCAGATTCTTCTCCAGAGGCTCCTTCTGCTTTGGAAATCGCTTTGTGTAGGCCCGCAGGAATACCTCTCCGCCTTTTCTTCCCAGCGCGTACAACAGCATGCTTCCCAAAAGGCCCGCCGCCACAGTGATCACCATGACCCAGAAGAAACTGATATTTCCTTTGGCTGCCATAATACCTGACAGAGGCATTATGATCCCCGCCGGGAAACCGGGCAGATTCATATACTCCAGAAGCACGATCACAAAGATCGCCACTGCTCCGTATTTTGTAAAATAAAGGGTTAATGTAGAAATATCCATGCTTTTCTCCTCCTCATCTTCCCGGACGCTCCCGGACGCCTTCCACACTTCCCGGCATGCAGCCACCGGCGGCATAAACTCACGGGGCGGATACCTGTTGAAAACAGAGTCCGTTCGCCGGGTATTCTTCCGTGTGCGGAGAAGCTTTCTCCGGAGCTCTCCCTGATTGATATGAAAAAAGCATAAACCTGAAAAGTAAATGTCAACATCAGAAAAACCAAAAGAATTTCTAAAGAAAATTTGTAAGTTTCCTATAGACTGAAACGTGGGGATGCCATAACAGCATCCCCACGGAATTTTATTGATATGAATCACGATGCACAGAAGATATCGTGCATAATCTGACACAATGAATACTGAGATTTGCTATATCAGTTATTGATCAGCTTGTCTTCCTCATTGTTCCAGCTGTAAAGCTTTCTGATCTCCTCACCCACCTTCTCGGAAGGATGCTCGGAAGCCAGCTTTCTCATAGCCTTGAAGTGAACCTGTCTGCCTGCGGGAGACATATCAAGCAGGAAATCCTTAGCGAAAGTGCCGTCCTGGATATCGCTCAGGATCTTCTTCATAGCCTTCTTGGTCTCCTCGGTAACGATCTTGGGACCGGTAATGTAATCGCCGTATTCAGCCGTATTGGAAATGGAATATCTCATTCCCGCGAAGCCGCTCTGGTAGATCAGATCTACGATCAGCTTCATCTCATGGATACACTCAAAGTATGCATTTCTCTCATCGTAGCCGGCCTCAACCAAAGTCTCAAAGCCAGCCTGCATCAATGCGCATACGCCGCCACAGAGTACTGCCTGCTCTCCGAACAGATCGGTCTCTGTCTCGGTACGGAAAGTGGTCTCCAGAACACCCGCTCTTGCACCTCCGATACCAAGGGCGTAAGCCAGCGCCAGATCCTGTGCCTTGCCGGTAGCATCCTGCTCCACTGCGATCAGACAGGGAACCCCTTTGCCTTCCTGATACTCGCTTCTAACGGTATGTCCGGGGCCCTTGGGTGCGATCATGGTAACATCCACATCTGCGGGAGGCACGATACATCCGAAATGAATATTGAAGCCATGGGCGAACATCAGCATGTTGCCTGCCTCCAGATTGGGCTCGATATCTTTCTTATACAGATCGGCCTGTTTCTCATCGTTGATCAGGATCATGATGATGTCAGCCTTCTTTGCAGCCTCCGCTGCGGTATATACTTCAAATCCCTGCTTAACTGCCTTATCCCAGGATCTGGAACCCTCATAAAGACCGATGATCACATGACAGCCGGAATCCTTCAGATTCAGCGCGTGCGCATGTCCCTGACTGCCGTAACCGATGATCGCAATGGTCTTTCCCTCCAGAAGAGAAAGATTACAGTCCTCCTGATAAAAAATTTTTGCCATTTTTCTTTCCTCCATTTACATTTGATATACACGTCCCTTCTTCGGAAGTGTACTCTGCTCTTTCATGATATATAACTGACAGGTTTTGCCCTGGAGCTAACATGGATATATTTCACTCTTCGATATGGATAACCTTGTCCGTGCCTCTGCATAAGCCCGCAATACCGGTTCTGGCAATCTCAAGGATCTCATAGCCGTCCAGCAGTCCGATAAAGGCATCGATCTTCTGCTGGTTGCCGGTAAGCTCAATTATCAGGCTCTCCGGTGATACATCGATGATCTTGGCACGGAAAATATCCGTCACGGCAATGATACTCTGTCTCTGTTCTGCGGTAGCCCTCACCTTTATCATGATCAGTTCACGGTAAACGCTCTCCTCCGGTTTCAACTCTCTGATATCACGGACATCCACCAGCTTTGCCACCTGTTTCTCGATCTGCTCCAGTATCTCCTCGTCGCCGGACGCCACGATAGTGATCCGTGTGATCTTGGAATCCGCGGTCACACCTGCGGTGATACTTTCGATATTGTAGCCTCTTCTGGAAAAGAGACCTGAAATACGGCTCAAAACACCGGATGTATTGTCAACCAGCAACTGAAAAACTCTCTTCTGCATTTCAAACACCTCAATCCGTTTTCCTTGATAAAACTGCGTTATCAGGCATAAACCTGAATACCATTCATTGTATGGCATTTTTTTACACATCTTAATAAATATAGCAAGTAACTGATTAATTGTCAACTCCGCCATGGGGCCTAATTCAAAAAAGAGGCAGGAAAACCTGCCTCTGGTCACGATCCTTTGTTTACATCTTGAACTTTTGTGTGTTCTGGCGCAGCTCACCGGCAATCTTCACCAGTTCGGCAGTTGCCTCCCTGCATCCGCTAATGATCTGAGTCAGCTGATCCATGGTAGCGGCTGTCTCTTCGGTGCTTGCCGCATTATTCTGCGAAATCTCCGAAAGGCCTTCGATACTCTCTATAACTCCGTTCTTATACTGCTCGATGCTGTCGATCTGTTTGGAAATAGCTTCAATAGCGTTTACCACCTTGAAGATCTCCTGATTCAGACTGTCAAATGCATTCTGGGTCACATTCAGTTTTTCATTCTGCTGGTAAATCTCATCCACTACACCATTCATGATCTCTACACTGTGATCGGAATTCTGAATCAGATTTTCCACAATCCCCCGAATCTGTGCCGCTGATTCTTTTGACTGGTCTGCAAGACCTCTGATCTCTTCTGCCACCACTGCAAAACCCTTACCCATTTCACCTGCCCTTGCGGCTTCAATGCTGGCGTTCAGGGAAAGAAGGTTCGTCTGGCTGGCAATGCCTGCGATAATATCCGTAGCGGAATGAATCGCCTGTGCGGACTCATTAGTCAGGTTCGTCTGCTTCTGCACTTCATCCACAGACTTACTGGTTCTGACGCTGATGTCCTGTAATTCCT
This sequence comes from uncultured Lachnospiraceae bacterium, assembly GCA_947177885.1. The sequence goes on along the minus strand of CAMWWF010000291.1, from coordinate 339 downwards.
TCAGGACGGCATTCACTGTTTCGTTATTCTTCTTCATCACAACCGCACTGTTGCTCAATTCGCTGACGCTCTCGGTGGTCTTGGTGATTGCATCGCCCATATCATTCATGCTCTGCCCTACATTCTGGGTATTCGCCGCCTGATGGGTAGCTCCCTCCGCAATTTCAGTCACTGCCACATTGATATCATTAATAGACTGGGTGATGCTGTCAAAATTCTGGCTGAACTGGGTAGTGCACTCATCCATATCCTTAACGGAATTACGCATATTGAGAATGATCTGCGAAAAATTCACTATCAGGGAATACATTGCTCTGGCAATCTTGCCCACTTCATCGC
>CAMWWF010000290.1 GCA_947177885.1 uncultured Lachnospiraceae bacterium | reverse complement strand
GAGCGTCGCCCTGTCACGGCGAAGGTCGTCGGTTCGAGTCCGATCTGGGTCGTTGAAGTGCTTTTTGAGACTTTTGTATGTTGTAGGGACGGCATTCATTGATGCGATTTCGACAAGACAAAATATTTTGAAGTTTGTTTGCGGAACAGTCTGATGCGAATGCAGACAGTATTTGGATTACGCAATATCATGGGGTCTTAGCTCAGCTGGGAGAGCATCTGCCTTACAAGCAGAGGGTCATAGGTTCGAGCCCTATAGGCCCCATTTTTATGCAAGAATATCAGATTCAGGCGGGCTTAGAGGATTCTAAGCTTTTTTCTACTATTTTTCAGAAAGATTGGGAGATAATATGATTAAGATTATTACGGATTCCTGCTCGGATATTGTGGATAATAAGAGGGCGGATCTGATCGTTCTGCCCATTACGATCACGTTTGACTCAAAGGAGTATCAGGACGGTATCAATCTGTCACATAGAGAATTTTATGAGAAGTTGATCGAGAGCGACGAACTTCCTGTGACCAGCCAGATCCCGCCGGCTGTTTTTGAGGAGGCATACGCGGCTGCTGCAGAGCAGGGAGATGATGTGATCGTGATTACGGTTTCTGCCAGACTTTCCGGTACTTATCAGAGTGCAAATATCGGAGCGGAGGATCATCAGGGGAAGGTGTACATTGTTGACAGTGAGAATGCCAGCCTGGGGGAGCGTATTTTGGTGGAATATGCGCTTCGCCTGAAAGATCAGGGATTTTCTGCCGAAGAGATTGTGGAAAAGCTTGAAAAGTCCAAAAAGAATATCCGTCTGATCGCGCTGCTGGATACATTGGAATATCTGAAAAAGGGCGGGCGCATCTCAAAGGCGGCTGCGGTAGCCGGGAGTCTGCTGTCCATCAAGCCTGTTATTGCCATTCAGGGCGGCGAGGTGGTGGTCCTCGGTAAGGCAAGAGGTTCGAAACAGGGAAATAATCTTTTGGCGGAAGAAATAGCCCGCGCTAATGGAGTTGATTATGAGATGCCTTTTATTTTGGCATACACTGGGCTGACAGATGTGGTTATACAGAAGTACATTGACGATCATGAGAACCTGTGGAAGGGGATCGTGGAGCGCCCGGTGCCTGCCAGTGTGGGCGGCGCCATCGGAACGCATATCGGACCGGGAGCGATAGGAATCGCTTTCTTTGCAGCCTCTGAGTAAACTACAGACTTTCATGCATGGCGGTGCAGCCGGTTGCAGGAAGGTTAACTGTAAATATGGTATCAGGAGCTATAACAGATTATTTGTATCTGCGGTCTGAAATGGCAGATTGCAGGAAAAGGACTATATAAATAGGCTCTCAGAATCATGGCAGAGAGAACCCGCTTTTGAAAGAAATGTGATTGGAAAAGTGAGGAAGCAGCAAAAGTGGTCTTCGCAAAGTCTCTGTAAAAGGAAGATGGAGATTTTCAGAGTAAATTATAACGGAAACGGAGGATGACATGAAAGAGATCAATCAGCAGTTTTTAACAGGAGAGAGGGCGCTTTATCAGGAGAAAGACAGCCATATCAGTTACTGTACCTTTGCGGACGGAGAGTCCCCTTTAAAAGAGAGTTCTGACCTGGAGATTGACAATACGTTATTCCGTTGGAAATATCCCTTGTGGTACAGCAAAAATGTGGTTATGCGAGACTGCACGTTGTTTGATATGGCGAGGGCAGGTATATGGTATACGGAGGATATTTCAATTACAGATACGATTATTGAGGCACCGAAGAATTTCCGCCGGTCAAAGAATATCGTTTTAAAGAATGTGTCATTGCCGAATGCTTCGGAAACACTATGGAACTGCGAAGATATCCGGATGGAAAATGTAACCGCAAAGGGAGATTATTTTGCCATGAACTGTAAGAATGTCAGGGCGGTCAATTTCTCTCTGGTGGGGAATTATTCCTTTGACGGAGCTTCGAATATCGAGATCCGCAATTCCAGGATGCTTTCCAAGGATGCTTTTTGGAACGCGGATAATATTACCGTATATGATTCCTTCATATCAGGGGAATATCTGGGCTGGAATTCCAGGAACATTACGCTCGTCAACTGTACCATAGAGAGTATGCAGGGCATGTGTTATATTGACAACCTGGTGATGAAGAACTGTCGGCTGATCAATACCAATCTTGCCTTTGAGTATTCGCAGGCTGATGTGGAGATCATCGGAAGCGTGGACAGCGTGTTCAATCCCAAGGGAGGCATTATCCGCGCAGACCGGATCGGTGAGCTGATCATGGACGGCAGAAAGGTGAAGCTGGATCAGACGAAGATCGAGGCGAAAGAGATCGGAAAGACTTCCGACCATGCGGAGTGGGAGGAAGGCTGAGACAGCAGAAAGTATAGGAATGCAGCAGTCCGGTGTCCTGACTGCCCACAGCAAAGAGCTTCGAAAACTTTACATCGAGGAATGCCCAAGCGAACAGGTTCGCTTTCGTATGGGCGTTCCTTTCATTGACGATATGCGCCGCCAGAGACGGCATGGGAGTTGGTATGTATAATTTTGATAAGATGACTGACCGGCGGGGTGTCGGTTCCCTGAAATGGGATGTACCGGAAAGGGAGCTGCCCATGTGGGTCGCCGATATGGATTTTGAGACGGCTCCGGAAGTATCGGAGGCTATCAGAACACGCGCGGAACATGGAATTTTCGGATATTCTGTGGTGACGGATGACTGGTATGAAGCGTACATTCGTTGGTGGAAACGCCGCCATGGACTTGCAGTAGAGAAAGACTGGCTGATCTTCTGCACCGGCGTAGTGCCTGCCATATCCAGCGCGGTGAGAAAGCTGACTACCGTGGGAGAGAATGTGCTGGTACAGACGCCGGTATATAATATCTTTTTCAATTCCATCAGAAATAACGGACGTAATATTTTGGAAAGTCCGCTGGTCTATGACGGAGAGCGGTATTCCATAGATTTCGCTGATCTGGAGGACAAGCTTGCCAATCCCCAGACCACGCTGATGCTGCTGTGCAATCCCCACAATCCCGTGGGGAAGATATGGGACAGGGAAACGCTTGCCCGCATTGGCGAATTGTGTGCCAGACATCATGTACTGGTGCTTTCCGACGAGATACACTGTGATCTCACCGATCCCGGATGTGAGTATGTTCCCTTTGCGTCCGTGTCGGAGGTATGCCGGGACAACAGCATTACCTGTATGGCGCCTACCAAGACTTTTAATCTGGCGGGAATGCAGACGGCGGCAGTGATGGTGCCTGATCCGGTGATCCGCCACAAACTGAACAGGGGCTTAAATACGGATGAAGTGGCGGAGCCCAATGCCTTTGCAGTGGGAGCTGCGGTGGCGGCTTTTGAAAAGGGCGAGAACTGGCTGGAGGAGCTCAGGCAGTATCTCTATGAAAATAAGCAGTTGGTGCGGCAGTTTGTGAAGGAGAATCTTCCCATGATCAGGGTGGTGCCGTCCAATGCCACATATCTGTTATGGCTGGACTGCAGTGAAGTTACGGAAGACGCGGAAAAGCTGTGCAGCTTCATTCGTCAGGACAGCGGTTTGTATCTGACGGAAGGTGAAGAGTATGGACGCTGCGGCAGACAGTTCATCCGTATGAACGCTGCCTGTCCCAGAGAACGGCTCGTGGACGGGCTGAACCGTTTGAAGATGAGTATGGGAAAATGGCGGAACTGAATTGTTCTGTGTGTGGATACCTTACGGAACAGAAGTATATTTTGTGAGGAAAAAATTTATAGGGGGGCTGCCATAAGCTGTGGCAGCCCCGTTTTTTTACGGTTCGTAAAGCATTGTAAGTCTTTTCAAATATTCATAGCGTTCCCTGGCCTGTTTCTCCGCCTGCGCGAACAGCTTCTCTGCCTGCTCCGGTTTCTGACGTTTCAGCACATCATAACGGATCTCCCCGTCTAAAAATTCCCCGTAATTTAATTTTGGCTCTCCGCTGTCCAGAGTAAATGGATTTTTGCCTGCATCCTTCAAGGAGGGATTAAAGCGGAACAGATGGAAATACCCGCTGTCCACCGCCTTCTTTGCCTCATGAGGAGTGGCGCCCAGTCCGCTCCGTATGCCGTGGGCGATACAGGTGGAGTAGGCGATGATGAGAGAGGGGCCGGGGTATTCGGCGGCTTCCGTAAAGGCTGTCAGGGTCTGATTAAAGTCTGCGCCCATGGCAATCTGTGCCACATAGACGTCGCCGTAGGTCATGGCAATGGAAGCCAGATCCTTTTTACAGGTGGTCTTACCTCCGGATGCGAATTTGGCGGTGGAGCCGGTGGGAGTGGCTTTGGAGGCCTGGCCGCCGGTGTTGGAGTAGACCTCTGTGTTCAGGACCAGTATATTGATGTTTCTGCCGCTGGCAAGGATATGGTCCAGGCCGCCGAAGCCGATGTCGTATGCCCAGCCGTCGCCGCCGATGATCCACTGTACGGT
>CAMWWF010000289.1 GCA_947177885.1 uncultured Lachnospiraceae bacterium | reverse complement strand
GTGCAGACCCCCCGGTATGCAGAGCTTTTCAATGTGGTGGACAGCTTTGACACCCATGCAAAGATTCCGGAGCATTTCGCAAATGTGGACAGGGCGGCGTCCGAGGGCGGAAAGATCGCCATGATTTCCGTGGGATGGGATCCGGGCATGTTTTCCCTGAACAGGCTTTATGCCAATGCCATTCTGCGGGATGGCAGCGATTATACCTTCTGGGGCAAGGGTGTCAGTCAGGGACATTCCGATGCCATCCGCAGGATTTCCGGGGTGAAAGATGCAAAGCAGTATACCATTCCCGTGGAGTCCGCGCTGGAAGCGGTGCGGAACTGTGAGAATCCTGAACTGACCACCCGACAGAAGCACACAAGGGAGTGCTTCGTGGTTGCGGAGGAGGGCGCTGACAGGACCCGGATTGAGAATGAGATCAAGACCATGCCCAATTACTTTGCGGATTATGATACCACCGTCCACTTTATCACCGAGGAGGAGCTGCAGCGTGACCATGCGGGAATTCCCCATGGCGGATTTGTGCTGAGAACAGGCAGGACCGGAAGGAAGGGGGAGCATAATCATGTGATTGAGTACAGCCTGAAGCTGGATTCCAACCCGGAGTTTACCGCCTGCGTTCTGACTGCCTATGCCAGGGCGGCTTACCGCATGAACAGGGAGGGAATGAAAGGATGCAAGACCGTCTTTGATGTGGCGCCGGTCTATCTCAGTCCCCTGACGGCGGAGGAGATGCGCAGCAGGCTGCTGTAGAGTGTGGGCCCGTATGTGAAAAAGAATATCGCTGTCTGTGGGCAGGCGTTGAAACATGTCTGCCCGGACATATGGAAATGCGATTGTAACTGTTTATGGAAAAGAATGCGCAGGTTTCAATATATAGTGCGTTGAAAACGTATCTGTCTGCGCGGATGGGCTGACAGTGATAAAAGAAGCAGCGTCCGGGCAAGCGGTGGGACACGGTGATAAGAGCACTTTGCCTGTACGGATGGGCTGATCGTGAAAAAAGAAGCAGTGTCCGGGCAAGCCGTGGGATAGTGATAAATGAAATTGGGAAGAATGAAACGACAACAATCTGCACATTAAAACTACAGGGTCTGAAAATATGCAGTGTCGGAAAGGTACGGATATAGGAATGGAGAAAAAAGCATTTGTGACAAGGGAAATGGTGGAGGAGATCGTAAAGGATCATCCCACACCTTTTCATATTTATGATGAGAAAGGTATCCGCGAGAATGCAAAAGCATTGAAGGAAGCATTTTCCTGGAATGAGGGATATAAGGAGTTTTTCGCGGTAAAGGCTACCCCTAACCCCTTTTTGATCGATATTCTGAGGGAGTACGGCTGCGGCTGTGACTGTTCCTCCCTGACGGAGCTGATGCTCAGCCATGCCATGGGCATAAGGGGTGAGGACATCATGTTTTCCTCCAACGATACTCCGGCGGAGGAGTTTGAACTGGCGGCGAAGATCGGAGCTACCATCAATCTGGATGACATCACCCATATTGATTTTCTGGAGAAGACTCTGGGCTATCTGCCGAAGACTCTGAGCTGCCGCTATAATCCCGGCGGATACTTTTCCCTGGGTACGGATATCATGGATAATCCCGGCGACGCGAAGTACGGTTTTACTACGGAGCAGATGTTTGAAGGGTACAGGATATTGAAGGAGAAAGGTGTGGAGAATTTCGGTATCCACGCGTTTCTGGCAAGCAATACGGTGACCAACGAGTATTATCCTACCCTGGCGAAGCAGCTTTTCGAGCTGGCGGTACAGCTGAGGGAGCAGACCGGGGCACATATCAAATTTATCAATCTGTCCGGCGGTATCGGTATTCCTTACCGTCCCGACCAGACACCCAACGATATCAGGGTGATCGGAGACAGTGTGAGAAAGGTATTTGAGGAGGTCCTTGTTCCCGCGGGAATGGGGGATGTGGCTATTTATACGGAGCTGGGGCGCTTTATGATGGGGCCTTACGGTCATCTGGTGACCAGGGTCATCCACCAGAAGCATACCCACAAGGAGTATCTGGGTGTGGATGCCTGTGCGGTGAATCTGATGCGGCCTGCCATGTATGGCGCTTATCATCATATTACCGTGCTGGGGAAGGAGGACAGTCCCTGCGACCACAAATATGATGTGACAGGCTCTCTCTGTGAGAATAATGATAAATTTGCCATCGACAGAATGCTTCCGGAGGTGGAGACCGGTGATTACATTGTCATCCACGACACTGGTGCACATGGGTTCGCCATGGGCTATAATTATAACGGCAAATTGAAGTCCGCGGAGCTTCTGCTTCACGAGGACGGTTCCGTACAGCTGATCCGCCGGGCGGAGACACCGAAGGACTATTTTGCAACCTTTGACGGATTTGATATCTATGATAAGCTGTTTCCAGAGAAGTGACGGCATTTGATGTGTATGGAAGGCTGTTTCGGGACAGTGGCGGTATTTCCGTCCGAAGCGTTCCTGCCGCAGCAGTGAGGAGTCGTCAGCCCTGTATCAGGCATGCCTTGGAAGGGGATTCGGAGACGGAAGCTTCACATAAATGAATGGAAGAATAACCGGTTTTGGAGGGAAAGATGAGATTTCCGAAATTTTTAGAGAAGGGCGGAAGCATAGGCTTTATGGCGCCGTCTTTTGGCTGTGCAACAGAGCCTTATCTGAGCGTCTTTCATAATGCCCGGAAGAAATTGGAAGAGTTGGGTTACAGAACGGTTCCGGGGCCGAACTGTTATGAGAGTGCCGGTGTAGGGATCAGCAACACTCCCGAAAAATGCGGCTCGGAAGTCATGGAGATGTTCGGCAGGGAGGATGTGGACTGCCTGATCTCCTGCGGCGGCGGGGAGCTTATGTGCGAGATCCTTCCCTATGTGGACTTTGAAAAGCTGGCTGACATGAAGCCCAAGTGGTTCATGGGGTATTCCGATAATACGAATCTGACATATCTGCTGGCTACCCTGGCGGATACGGCTTCCGTCTATGGTCCCTGTGCGGGAGCTTTCGGTATGGAACCCTGGCATGAGGCATTAAAGGATGCCTTCGGGGTGCTGACAGGAGAACGGAAGTCCGTACACGGTTATGAGCTGTGGGAGAGAGAATCGTTGAAGGATGAGGCGCATCCTCTGGTTCCGTACAATGTGACGGAGCCGGTGCAGCTCAGAAGCTTTGTGGGGAGAGAGGAAATAAGTTTTTCGGAGACTGGGACGCGGGAGCTTCTTCGGTTTTCCGGCAGACTTCTCGGCGGCTGTCTGGACTGTCTGGTAAATCTGTCCGGTACACGGTTTGATAAAACCATGGAATTTGCGGAAAAATACAAAGACGACGGCATTATCTGGTTTCTGGAGGCCTGCGATCTGAATGTGTTTGCCATTCGCCGCGCTATGTGGCAGCTGGAGGAGACAGGGTGGTTCCGACATGTGAAAGGCTTTCTCATCGGCAGGCCCTTGAACGGCGGGGAGATGATGGGACTGGATGCTTATGATGCCGTGTTGGAGGTGGCGGGCAGGAAGGGCGTCCCTGTGATCATGGATGTGGATCTGGGGCATCTGCCTCCCATGATGCCGCTTATTGTGGGCAGTCTGGCGGAGGTTACGTTGTCCGGGAATAGTATTCAGGTGGAGATGAAAACGGTTTGAACAGAAAGCGCTGCCCAAAGCGAAATCTGTTTGTATAGATCGTGTTTTGTTGTGAGATTTGTTATAATAATGGCATAATCGATTCGGAGGTGACAGAAATGGACAGCCTGTATGTGAAAGATATGGCAAACACGTTCATTGAACATCCCATCGTTATCAATAATTTTGTTACAAGTGTTGGCTGTCAATTGAGAAATTCCCTGTGTCGAGTTTTTGGAGACAGTGTAAAGTATAAATGGGCAGAAAATGATAATAAGCCGATCATTCCGGATGTTTCCATAAATTGTGATATAAAAAACAGGCGTTCCACAAACTTTTTGGGTGTTCCCAGATTCGTTATGGAAGTTCTGTCAGACACAACAGAACAATATGATCGAAACGAAAAGATGGAATTGTATAAAAAAGTGGAGGTTGCAGAATATTGGATTGCGGATTGGAGAAGGAAAAGGATAGAAATCTATGTCTTATCCCCCGACGAGAGCGCTGTTGATAAAGCTGATTACAAATTAATTGCAAAGGTCACGGAGGAAAATAAGGAAGATTTATCACTCTATATGTTTCCTAATGTCAAAATTGATTTTGATCATTTATTTGATGGTGTGGATTAGTAAGATGACGGTGTCGGTATGAGTGTGATGCGGAACCTTGTGAAGACATGTGAGTCAGGGGATAAGCTATGAAAATGCAAAATAAAAATGCCAAAAACCCTAAAATCAGGATTTTCAGCAATCTTTACAAATGCCGGCGATGGGACTTGAACCCATACGTGGTTGCCCACAACAGATTTTGAGT
>CAMWWF010000288.1 GCA_947177885.1 uncultured Lachnospiraceae bacterium | reverse complement strand
CTACAATGACGCGGGGGTACTGCAGAAGGCTTCCGCCGCCATTGACTCGCTGATGCAGAGAGATCCTTCACTGGATTTTCCTGAACATGCGGCATTAAGGCAACATTTGGAAAATGTGTCCGCGAACAGTGTTGACTTTCGTACCATATAACATTAAAATGTTTAGTAAACTGACTGCGCGAATCATTCACATCTGTGAGCCTTCCGGTATATGACGCAGGAAAGGACAAACCAATCGGTTCACGGGCATGGATCACGAAGAAATAAGGAAATGAGGGAAACGAGAAATTATGAGTAACGTTGCAATTGTCACGGACAGTAACAGCGGCATTACACAGGACCGGGCCAGGGAATACGGAATACATGTCCTGCCCATGCCGTTTATGATCAATGACGAAACATTTTTTGAGGATATTGACCTGACTCAGGAGCAGTTTTATGAGAAGCTGATCGACGGAGCGCAGATCGGTACCAGTCAGCCTTCTCCCGAAGCTGTTATGGAGCTGTGGGATAAGCTGTTGAAGGAATATGATGAGATCGTGCACATTCCTATGAGCAGCGGCCTTTCCGGTTCCTGCCAGTCGGCCCTGATGCTGGCACAGGATTACGAAGGCCGGGTTCAGGTGGTCAATAATCAGAGAATATCCGTTACCCAGCGCCAGTCCTGTCTGGATGCCAAGCTGCTCGCGGCCAGGGGAATGAACGCCCGGGAGATCAGGGATTTTCTGGAGGCGGATAAGTTCAACAGCAGCATCTATATCATGCTGGACACCCTGTATTACCTGAAAAAGGGCGGCAGGATCACCCCTGCGGCAGCCGCCATCGGCACCCTGCTGAAGCTGAAACCGGTGCTCCAGATCCAGGGGGATAAACTGGACGCCTTCGCCAAAGCGCGCACCGTCAATCAGGGAAAGACTACCATGATCAACGCCATCCGGAGCGATATTGAGAAGCGTTTCGGCGGTATGACGGAGGATAAGCATATATGGCTGCAGATCGCCCACACCCACAATGAGGCTGCTGCGGAAGCTTTTAAGCAGGAGATCGCGGAGCAGTTCCCGGGCTACGATATCCACATTGATCCCCTTTCCCTCAGTGTTGCCTGTCACATCGGCCCCGGCGCGCTGGCATTTGCCTGCTGTAAGAAGATTGAGGTTTAGAGCCGGGAAGATGGGAATCCGCATGGCCTCAAAAGTGGAGTTTCCCATGGAATCTGAGATCGCTGACAGACGGCGGGATGAAAGTCATATACAAAAACACAGTGTTTATGGATGCATTATGTAATTCAGAGGAGCGACAGCGTCATGCCTGTCGCTCCTCGTTATTTGGCTGTTTTGAGATCATTTCCCGCAAGGTTGTCAATACAGTCTTCGGCTGCAGGATTTATCGGTGATAAAAAACGCGGAATAGATTTTTGCCTCTTGACCCTTCCCTTAGGTAACCTTTTATAATATTTACAGCAGATATCTGTATATTTTGATCGACTGCAGAAACGTCCGGAATACAGTTTTTGGGGTTGAATTACATTACATTGAATAGGCTTTCGGCATCTCAGGAAGCAGAATCAGGCACAAAGAGATTCCGGGAGTATGCACGATTCTTAAGGAGGATTCACATGAAAGACAGATTATACACAGCCGGGGAGATTGCAAAGCTGACGGGAGTATCCCTGCGGACCATCCGTTTTTACGATGCCAGAGGACTGTTAAAGCCTGTGACTCATTCCGAGGCGGGATACCGGTATTATAACCGGGAGTCCGTGAGCAGGCTCCAAAGGATCCTGGTGTTGAAATACCTGGGGTTTTCCCTTCAGCAGATAGAGGAGATGACAAAGACGGAGGACATTGAGCCCCAATTGTCCCAGCAGAAATCATTTCTGTTACAGCGAAAAAGGCAGCTGGAGGACATCATCTCCACCATAGAGATCATGGAGAGAAGCAGCGGCGAAGAGAAATGGAATTATCTGTTACGGCTGTTGAATCTGCTGACGGATGATGAAAAAGTCAGACAGCAGTATGAGACGTCGGAAAATTTGGAAAGGCGGATCAGGCTGCATGATTACAGTACCAGCCCCCAGGACTGGATGAACTGGGTGTACGAAAGACTGCAATTGGAAGCGGGAGATATGGTTCTGGAGATTGGCTGCGGTAATGGGAAACTGTGGCAGAGAAATATCCATATACTGCCCGAGAACCTGCACCTGACGTTGACCGACCGCTCGGAGGGAATGCTTGCACAGGCCCGGGAGAGCCTTGCACCTTATAGGGATTTGCTGGAAGAAAAGCGGATCTGCATAGAGTATCGCGTCATGGATGCGGAAAATCTTTGTCTGCCTGAGAAATTTTATGATAAGATCATTGCCAATCATATGCTGTACCATGTGAAAAACAGAGAGAACTGTCTGCAGAAGATCAAATCGGCCCTGAAAGACCCGGGAATCTTTTTCTGCTCCACCATTGGAAACGGGCATATGGAGGAGCTGCACAATATCGTATCAGCCTTTGACGAACGGATCGAACAGCCCTATTCAAGACTTACCGTCGGATTTCGTCTGGAAAACGGAGAACCGCAGCTTCGTAAGTTCTTTGCGGATGTGGAGTGTGAGCGGCAGGAGAACGATCTGATCGTGGACAGAGCGGATGCCATTTATGATTATGTCTATTCCTATCCGGGGAATGCTCCCTGCATTCTGGAACAGAGAGGAACGGAATTCCGGAAGATGCTGGAAGAATTATTGCAGCGGGAGGGCGCGGTCTACATTCATAAAGATACGGGGATGTTTGTCTGCCGTAAAGCGGGACGTGCAGCCCGGGAGGAATGAGAAGGGTGATAATAAATGATCCGGCGTGGAAGGCTATTGTAAACCGATCGTGTCCATGATAGAATAATCAGGGACCCCGTAGCAGACCGGCGGGGCATCATTCCTGCAGCGAAGCAGGCTGACAAGAGAAGGTAAAGAGACCATACGGAATATGCGGCGAAAGAGCCGACTGGTGAGATCGTGATATATATAATAGACTTTTACAATAAGATAGTGAACAATATCCTTCACTTTTTTCCGGCTGCGATCCTGCTGGCGCTGGTACTGACGCTGCTGTATGGCAGGGTATTGCGAAAGAACAATCAAATATCATTTTTCTTCTTCTGCATCTATTTTGTACTGCTCACCGGAGAAACCCTCTGGGGACGTCTGGGAATGGATATTGCCACAGAGGATTTTATCGGAATAAGGCAGTTGTTTGAAAATCCCTGGTATATGGCGGCGGCAGTGGATAATGTCATAATGTTTATGCCTTTCGGATTTCTGGCGGTCAGGGTGATCACGTCAGCGAAGCCACGGCAGAAATGTCTGATCGCAGCATTGGTCACAAGCGGCTGTATCGAACTTCTCCAATATGTATTACGGATAGGAGAAGCGCAACTGGTCGATATTCTGGCTAATTTTCTGGGGGCCGCGGCAGGCAGTCTTTTCCGGAAGCGATCCGGGGATTAGATTGTCTTTGGAAATTACTTTTGGGTATGTGCCGGAGCACGCAAAGGGGTATTTAAATGAGATTATGTATCTATAATTTACTGGTAAACCGTCACAGCGGGATCAGGAGCCGTTATCACAGGGTTCATGACAATGGCGGGACAGGCAGACGGCTTGTCTCGTATCTGTATCTGTTCCTTCTCAACTTTTGCTATTACTGTCTGTTCTGTCGCTTTCTCGCGAAAGAGAAAGCCATGGAAATATATGAGGAGAAGCGGTTACCGGAACTGCCGGAAGCAGAATTACATTTAAAACAATATTCGGAATTGTACTTAAAAGGGAAGTCCCGACCGCATGCAAGACTGTATTCGGCGGAAGAATTAACGGTCCGGCACTTTGCGGATATGTTATCAGAATATGATGTGGTTTCCTTTGATATATTTGACACTTTGATCTTTCGGCCTTTCTCGGAGCCTGCCGATCTCTTTTATCTTCTGGGCGACAGGCTGGGACGGATGGATGTCAGAAGGATCCGCATGGAGCAGGAGGCTCTGGCACGAAGGGACTGCTTTGAAAAGCAGGGACATTATGAAATTACCTTCGCGGAAATATGGCAGCGCATGGAACATGAAATGGGGATACCTGCCGGGAAAGGTATGATGCTGGAACAGGCTCTGGAAATGGAGCTCTGTTACGCGAATCCCTTTATGCATGAGGTATTTGAGATATTGCGCGGGAAGGGAAAGAAAATAATAGGTATATCCGATATGTACCTGTCCCGGGAATTTCTGGCAGCGCTGCTTGAAAAGAACGGCTATACCGGTATGGAAAAACTGTATGTCTCCTGCGAATACCGGAAAAATAAGGGCACCGGAGAGGTTTGAGGATTGGTACGGATTGATTACCGACGGCGGTTAAAATGGTTCATTGTGGGGGCCATGAGCCGGGGCGTGGGGAAATGGGCGGGGAATG
>CAMWWF010000287.1 GCA_947177885.1 uncultured Lachnospiraceae bacterium | reverse complement strand
GCTATGGATATAGCATGATCGTGGAACGGAGCGGAAGGTTTGACAGGGAACGCGCGTTGGAACAGGAGATTCCGATGAAGTTCTGGAGCAGGCTTCAAAAAGGGGAGATCATTGAGGAGGAGGGGAAGGTCTATACTCCTGACATGGTTCTGGGGCAGAAGCGGAAGGGCCTGAAAGTGACCTACAGCACGGATACCAGACCTACAGATTCCATCCGTACCAATGCGGCAGGATCCGACCTGCTGATATTGGAGGGAATGTACGGCGAACCGGAGAAGCTGACAAAAGCGAAAGAGCATAAGCACATGACAATGTATGAGGCGGCACAGATCGCCCGAAAGGCGCAGGTACCGGAGCTGTGGCTGACTCATTACAGTCCGTCCCTTATCCGTCCGGAGGAATATATGGCGGAGGTCAGAAAGATTTTCCCGGCCGCCGTTGCCGCGAAGGATGGCAGAACGATAGAACTCAATTTTGAAGAAGAGTAAGGAAAGAAGGGGTTCCTATGAAAAAATCCACAGTAAGAGTGACTATTGTATTGATCGTATTGATCGTAGGTGTGGTAGGAGTTTATGCTTATCTGTCAAGCAGATCCCGAAGTGTTGCGGAAAGCGCATCCATGACTAACGTGGAGAAAGTGCTGAGTCGTGATATGTCATATGACTATCCGCCAACGCCCAAAGAGCTGCTGAAGTACTACAATGAAATCCAGAGATGCTTTTATAATGAGAACTGCAGTGACAGCGAGATCGAGGCGCTTGTGGTCAGGGCGCGGGAGCTCTATGACGCGGAGCTGCTTGCCAACAATGAACTGAATGTACATATCGCTTCGCTGAAGGCGGAGATCAAAGATTACAAGGATCATAAGCGTGTTATCAGTGCAATATCCGTGGCGGCCAGCACCAATGTGGATTTCTTTGAGAAAGACGGATATGAGTTTGCCCGGATTTACTGTGGTTATAATGTGACAGAGGGTTCTACGACCAGGCAGACACGGCAGATCTACCTGTTGCGCCGGGACGAGGACAGGAGATGGAAGATATACGGATGGGATCTGGCGAACAATGTAAATCCCCAGTAATGTATTCATAAAGAGATATCGGCATACTTTTGCGCGTGGCGGTGGATATCTGATGCTGCGGATACGGATCGGCGGAGAGGCCGGGCGCGGCAGGAGTACAGACCGGAAGAATGTGAGGAATCGCTTTTGGAACAGCAGAATGAGGAGGATGTGCTGATACTGGCTATCGAGACATCCTGTGACGAGACAGCAGCTTCTGTCGTGAAGAACGGCAGGGAGGTGCTGTCAAATGTTATATATACCCAGATCGCATTACACACGAAATATGGAGGCGTCGTACCGGAGATCGCCTCCAGAAAGCATATTGAGAAGATCAATCAGGTCATTGAGAGCGCCCTGGAGGAGGCCGGGGTGACGCTCGGGGAGATTACTGCCATTGCGGTCACCTATGGTCCCGGACTGGTGGGCGCGCTGCTGGTAGGGGTGTCGGAGGCCAAGGCGATCAGCTTTGCCACAGGGATCCCGCTGATCGGGGTGCACCATATCAGCGGACATATCAGCGCTAATTATATCGAGCACCGGGAACTGGAGCCTCCCTTTGTCTGCCTTGTGGCATCCGGTGGACATTCCCACTTGGTGGTGGTAAAAGATTACGGTAGTTACGAAATAGTCGGGAGGACCCGGGATGATGCAGCGGGGGAAGCCTTCGACAAGGTGGCCCGGGCCATCGGCCTGGGGTATCCCGGCGGACCGAAGATAGATAAATTGTCTAAGGAAGGTAATCCCGATGCGATTCCTTTTCCCAGAGCAAAGGTGGGGGAAAATCAGTATGATTTCAGCTTCAGCGGCCTGAAATCGGCGGTTCTGAATTATCTGAATTCCTGTCAGATGAAAGGGGAAGAGATCAACCGGGCGGATGTGGCGGCTTCCTTTCAGAGAGCGGTGATCGATGTTCTGGTGGAGCATTCTCTTCATGCGGTGAAGGAATTCGGCTTTGACAAGTTTGCCATTGCAGGCGGCGTGGCTTCCAATTCTTCCCTGCAGGCGGCATTTGAGGAGGAATGTGTTAAGAGGAATATTACTTTTTATCATCCTTCGCCTGTTTACTGTACCGATAATGCGGCCATGATCGGAGTGGCGGGATACTATGAATATATGAAGGGCGTCCGGCATGGGTATGACCTGAACGCGGTGCCTAACCTGAAGCTGTGAGAGATGGCCGGTGCCGCCGGCACCGCTTGTCAATCAGTTACACAGCTCTCTATGCGCCTGGTTGTCAAGGGGTGCATGGCCTTGCAGACTGAAAATTCATTTGACGCCATTTGGCTGAAACAGCAGAAAGACGCTCAGAACGATCAGCATAATGATCAATATAATGGAATTGAGAGGTAATATGGCTACAGAGAAAAAACGATGCACCGCGGTGGTTCTGGCTGCGGGAAGCGGCAGACGCATGCATGCGGCCACGGCAAAGCAGTTCATGGAGCTGTCGGGAAAGCCCTTGATCTGGTATTCCCTTCACGCGGTGGAACGGTCAGAGATCATAGATGACTGTATTCTGGTCACCGGGGAAGCGGATATTTCCTATGTGTGGACCGAGATCGTCGGAAAGTACGGATTTAAAAAGGTAACAGATGTTATTGCGGGTGGAAGCGAGCGATATGCATCCGTAGGTAACGCCATGAGATATATTGCGGAGGGCAGGCAGCCGGTTCCGAACAGAGAGGGATATGTATTTATCCATGACGGGGCCAGACCCTTTCTCACCGAAGAAATCCTGCAGAATACTTATGACGCCGTGTGTCGGTACGGCGCCTGTGTGGCGGCAGTTCCTTCCAAAGATACCGTCAAGATTGCGGATGAACAGGGCTTTGCCGTCTCCACACCGGACAGGAGGCAGGTGTGGAACATTCAGACTCCCCAGGTATTTGAGACAAAACTGATCACCGCCGCTTACGGAGAGCTGGAGCAGGCGCTTCTGCGGCTGAGTGAACAGGGTGATGACAGGCGGGAATTAAGCGGATGCGGCGTGGACGGACCAGGTATAAACGGACCAAATGGGGACAGTCAGATGCCGGGAAGTCAGGGAATTGCCGTGACAGATGATGCCAGTGTGGTGGAATTGTTTACGGATCATAAGGTCAGGCTGACTTTTGGGTCTTATGAGAATATCAAGATCACCACCCCGGAGGATATCCGCACGGCGGAGGGCTTTCTGGAGTTGAAAAGGAATACTTCCCAATTGTGCCTTGCATCCCGCAAAGTGTGACCCACACCCCGGGAAAAGCATTTTTCAGACGCGCTCTGGTGTATGAATCCGGAGCATTGCGGCGGATAGACGGTATTGGGAGATATTTATAAATATAAAAAGTTTGAAAAAGCAATGGAAAGGAACAGAGAGATGAACAAAATTTACTGGGCAGGAGATTCCACAGTACAGACTAACGATTACACCACGTATCCGCAGAACGGTATCGGTCAGGTCTTTCCCTTTTTTCTCAAAGAGGGTTACACCGTTGAGAACCATGCGCGCAACGGCAGAAGCACCAAGAGCTTTATGGACGAGGGCAGACTTGCGGTGATCGGGGAGCGGATCGGAGAGGGTGATTTCCTCTTTATCCAGTTCGGGCATAATGACGAGAAGATCAACGATCCCGCCCGCTACACGGAGCCTTTCGGCTCCTTTCAGGAAAATCTGAAGACCTACATCAAAGTTGCCAGGGATCACAAGGCATATCCTGTGCTGATCACCCCTCTGGAGCGCAGATGCTATGTAGAGGAGCATAAGCTTGGACCCGGCGAGCACGGCGATTATGTGGCGGGAATGAAGCAGGTGGCTGAGGAGTGCGATGTGCCCCTGGTAGACTTGAATACCATGAGCCGTGCGGCATTGGAGGAGGCCGGTGAGGTGGAGAGCAGGAAGTGGCATATGTTCTTTGAGGCGGGAGTCTATCCGCAGCATCCCGAGGAATCTCACGACAATACACACCTGCGCTATGAGGGAGCCATCCGATACTCTTCCCTGATCGCAAAGGGTCTGAAGGAAATCGGCGGTATCTATGGGAAGATGATCCTGGACGGGATTTCCTGAGGAAGTCTGACTGTGCCGTGATCATTGAGGCAGGGATTTTCAAAAGGGATCAGAGCATGGGCTGAGGACAGGATCAGTCTGACATAAGGGATAAGGTGTTGAGAGACGCGCAACCGCGTCGGCACCGGCGCATTCTGGAAAGCTGATCGGACGTAACGGTTCAGACAGTCACTGAACGGATACGATCTGACAGAAAAACAGGGTGCAGGAGATACGAACACACAATCTGAGGACAAGGAAAGCAGGATATTTTCATGGAGAAAGCGGGAATTCAGACCGGGCGGCTGCAATTTATTTTTACGGAAAAAGACTTTTATCTGGATATACAATCTGCCAGGCCTGA
>CAMWWF010000286.1 GCA_947177885.1 uncultured Lachnospiraceae bacterium | reverse complement strand
AAGCTCCTGTGACTCATTTTTTTCGCACTGTCAGTGTAGATCCGCTGCAAATCCTTTTAAAACTGCTCCATTTTCACTTGACAAACCTTCCGAAAACCGCTAAGCTTAAATAGCCGTGCATTTCGGTGTTGTGCGATAATGAAATTCGGTCTCACGCAATGGGAATCTGCGAACCGTGTCAGGTTGGGAACAAAGCAGCACTAAGCAGAACCTTCCATGTGCCGTGAGGTCACCGGGTGGAGTCGTGCGCGCCGGGATGTGCGGTTTTATATTTACAACATCGGATTTTTGCCACACTTTTTCATGCAGGCCTGCCCGGAAACCGTTACCGGCGAAGATATCAGAAAATTCGGGAAATCATCCGAAAGGAAATGTTCGTATGTCAATAAGCATGGATGCCTTCAACAGTCTCATGTCTAACTGCACCTTATGTCCCCGCCAATGTCATGCGGACCGCCTCTCGGGAGAAACGGGCTACTGTGGCCAAACAGCCGACCTGACTGCCGCCCGAGCCGCCCTTCACTATTGGGAAGAACCCTGCATCTCCGGGACCACCGGCTCCGGAGCCGTCTTTTTTTCCGGCTGCAATCTGCAATGTGTCTTCTGCCAGAACCATAATATAGCCATCGGGAAAAGCGGTAAGACCATCTCCCCGGAGCGCCTGACAGAGATTTTTTTAGATTTGCAGTCCAAAGGTGCCGCTAACATTAACCTTATCACCGGCACCCATTTCATCCCGCAGATCGCCCTTGCCCTGTCATCGGCAAAATCCAGGGGACTTACAATCCCTGTTGTATACAACACCGGCAGCTATGAGGAGACGGCTTCCCTTCGTCTGCTCCAGGGACTGGCAGACATCTACCTGCCGGACCTGAAATATTACTCCTCCGAACTTTCCATGAAATATTCCCACGCCGCCGACTATTTCCCAAAAGCTTCTGCCGCCATTGCGGAAATGTATCAACAAACAGGGAAACCCGTCATGGATCCGGAAACCGGACTGATGCGGCGGGGTATTATTGTCCGTCATCTGCTGCTTCCGGGAGAGACCGGGGATTCCAAAAAGGTTCTCCGGTATCTGCATGAGACTTATGGAAACAACATATATGTCAGTATCATGAATCAATACACTCCACTGGAGCATGTCGCGCGGATACCCGCTCTGAACCGCAGCGTTACAGAAGAGGAATACAACAGGGTGCTGGTCTTCGCAGAGCGTCTCGGCATAGAGCGGGGCTTTTATCAGGAAGGCGGAACCGCCAGTGAAAGCTTTATCCCGGAATTTGACGGAGAGGGACTATAGCTGACCGCCTTTTCTTCCATTTCAGCGACAGACTTAACACACCGCGCTCCACCCCCGCAGTCTCCGCCATGGGGTACAATATCCCGCACCCGCTGTGAAGCGCCACTCCACATAAAGCGGCTCAATGCACTATAACTGCGTCCTCATCATATAATATCCGAAATCTCCCGCCTGCGCAGGTTCCGTCCCGCACTCAAAGCTTTCAAAACCGAACATGATGGCAACCTGCTTCTCCCGCTCATAATAATTCCCGGGAACGCCTATGTAATAAAAGATCTCACCCCTCTTTTCAATCTTCGCCAGGATCAGATGATCATAGTTGTAATATCCGTGCAAAAGAAAGCTATTGTTTGCAGCCCGATATGCCTCGCCGGGCAGCAGTACGAAGTCCGCGGGACTGATGGACAGATACTCTCTCTCGTCCTGAAAAGGACGGATATGCGGATAGATTTCCCAAATCTGCTGCCATTTGTCCTCCATCAGTCTGACCGGCCTTTTTTCGCGTCCCGGGGAGTTGCCGTATGCCGATCGCTGCGTCGGTTTATCGGTTTGTCTCTCCGTCCTTCTTCCCGGTGCTGTATTTTCCATCCTGCGATTTCTTCCCTCTGTCTTTGCAGAATTTTCTGTTGTTCTTTCTTCTGTGCCTCTTCCCTCCTCCGCTTCTCCCGCAGTCATTCTCTCCCATGCCATTTCTCCTGCCGTCGTTCTCCGCATCGTTCTCTCCGATGCCATTTCTCCCGCAGCCGTTCTCTCCATTGTTCGCACTGATACTACATCCCCCGCAGCCGTTCTCTCCGCTGTTCTCTCTGGTGTCGTTTCCCCCGCAGTCATTTTCCTCACAATTCTCTCCGCAGCCGTTTCTCTTTCACCCGTCCTCCTCATTATCCTGTCCACTGCCGTCTTTCCCGCGCTTGCTCCCTCTCCGGTTCTCTCCGCCGTCTTCCACATATCCTTCTCCGCAGGTTTTGCCATTACTTTTTCCACTCTCTCCAGAGATTCTTCCACCGCCTTTATTTCATCCCAGGGGATCAGTTGAATTTCCTTGGATTTCTCCGGTCTGCGCCGTTCCTCCGCCCTTATTTGATCATGTATTTCAGGAATCTCTTCCCTTTCCTGCTTCGCGCTGTTTTCCGCGACACTGCCCCTCACTGCAGACGGCCTCTTTTCCTCCTGCCATTTACAGCAGATCTCCCTGGTACCGCTCAAGGCAATCCGGATTCCCTGAAGCTGAGAATGATCCATAACAGTATGATATGTAAATTGTCCCTGTCCTGTTTTCAGTGCAATGCGTCCAATGGAAAACTCACCGTCACCTGCCCGAAGCATAACCTCTCTCTCATAAGTATCCGTGGGATGAAGCCCTTTTACAGTGATCGCAAAAGTTATGTCCATCCCCCGTACCTCTGTCTTGATAAATCCGGCCCCGCCTGCGCGCTCTCCGTTCTCCATCAGATCAAGGTACTTTATCTTTCGCTCATAATATTTGTTTTCAACCATAAAAATACCCCCAAATATGCTTTTGACAGGTTCATTGCCTATCATAAGTATATTCAGGGGGTTGTCCTCTGATGCAATCAAACACGAACTAATTACAGTCCAAATACTTCATATAATTTACTACCATCAATGCGATTTTGAAGGTAAGGGCATCATCAAAATTCCGCAGATCCAGCCCGGTACTCTTCTGGATCTTCTCAATACGGTAGACCAGTGTATTTCTGTGTACGAACAATTGTCTTGACGTCTCCGATACATTAAGATTATTCTCGAAAAACTTATTGATAGTAGTCAATGCCTCGTCGTCCAGCTGACTGGGAATATTTCCCCCAAAGATCTCATCTACAAAGAGCTTGCACAGATTCACAGGCAGCTGATAGATCAGGCGCCCAATCCCCAATATGCTGTACGCCACTACATTTCTCTCCGCATAAAAGATCTTACCTACATCCAACGCCATCTTAGCTTCCTTATAGGATTTGGACACATCCTTCAGTTCCTGCACAACCGTTCCGAAAGCCACTCTTACATTCAACATGGCTTCCGCATTCATCATTGCCACAATAGTGTCCGCTACAGCCATCATATCTTCATGAGTACTGCCGGGCATTAGAGATTTGATCAGTATCACACTGCTTTCATCCACCGCAGTGATATAGTCACCTGACTGACTGGAAAACATTCCCTTTAACAGCTCTGTGACAATACCGTCTTTCTCCAGTCTTGCTTCTACCAGGAATACCACTCTGGGCGCTTTGGCCTCAATATGCAGTTTCTTTGCTCTGTTATAGATGTCCACCAGCAGAAGATTATCCAGTATCAGATTTTGGAAGAAATTATTCCGGTCAAATCTTTCCTTGTAGGCAATAGCCAGATTCTGGATTTCGCAGACCGCAATCTTTCCTATCATATAGGCATCCTCATCAAAGCCCTTCGACACCAGGACGTACAGAAGCTCGCTCTCATCCCATATTTTCAAAAGATGATGTGCACCGATCACCTGACTATCTGCCGGTGAATTGGCAAATCCACTAATCAAATCAGCTGTTATGTCCATCTTTTCTGCTGTAGAAGCAACTATCATACCGGCCGGATCGTAGACGCATAAATCCACCTTGGTAATTGCCTTTAATTCATCAATACTGGTCTGAATAGTCTGACTTGAAATCATGTTTCCTCCTGAAAGTATAGTATAGAAAAGGGATGCTGTCACCAGCACCCCTTTGCTTACTATTTACTAGTTTGTGATAGTCTGCTCGGTTTCCTTATCAAATACATGAATCTTATCGATGTCGAATGCAAACTTGATGGAATCACCAGGTCTTGCAGATGTACGAGGATCAACTCTTGCGGTGATCGGGAACTCATCCAGATCAAAGTACAGGTTAACCTCTGCACCAAGCAGCTCGTATACCTTAACGGTGGACTCGAATACACTTGAAGGCGCACCCTCAAGATGCTTACCGGTATCATATACATCCTCAGGACGGATACCGAAAGTAACGATCTTTCCGTCATAGCCGCCAGCGATCAGCTTCTTGGACTTTGCAGCCGGCAGAGGAATGCTGTATCCTGCGATCTCCAGATTAGCGGTATCGCCGGTAATCTTAACCTTCGCATCCAGGAAGTTCATCTGAGGAGATCCCATGAATCCTGCTACGAACAGGTTCT
>CAMWWF010000285.1 GCA_947177885.1 uncultured Lachnospiraceae bacterium | reverse complement strand
TAGGCGAACAGTCCCCGTGTACCGGAGGTTTCTTCTGGTTCCTGATATTTTGTTCCGTCAAGGCAGACATAAATGCGGATATCCCGGGAGTGTATGGATTGCTGGGTAATGCAGTAATGGAGCATTCTTCCGAAATAAATTAGCACATTGTGCGGAACTACGGGGAATTGACGCAACTGCTGCAGCAAAGGAAGTTTTTGAGCATCCGGTAAGCGTACCCGTTCAATCTCCTGAAGCAGTGTTTTCTCTGTCACATATGAGCCGAAGCAAGGACCCAATATAAATACTTCCTGTAATTCCCGTCCCTGATACATGGGAGCTGCCAGCCATAGAAGGGAGAGAGGATCTGATACGATTACCGGAAACACACTGCTACAGCAGGTAGAGAACACGGTATCTTTCCCACCCTTCAGGGAAAACAGGCTGTCTACCGACTGTGCTTTTTTACAGGAGGTAGATACGAGTTCCATATTCTTATTGTAATGCCAAAAGAAGAGACCTGTGCTGGGTTCAATCATATCCGCAAAAGCAGATAATCGGGCAACATGATCCAGTTCCATAGTTACCTCCCATTCCGTTGGTGCATACCGGAGTGTCTCAAGTATATCAAATAAATCTATCAACCATATATCATTTGTTTCAGATTTTCGCTATGTAGTTGATTTCTTTTTTGTGTAAGCAAATTCCTCTAAAAGAAATGTCGAAAAACAAAACCAGATATTAACCCGTTTTTTGCTACTTCGCTATAATCAGTATAGCGAGACCACTGAAAAATAAATGGAGGATTTTAGGAAATGAGAAAAAAGTGGAAACAATGGGGAGCAGCACTGGTAGCGGCCACTATGCTGTTTGGACTTTTGTCTGGTTGTGGAGGGAAAGGTTCCGGTGGGGACAGCTTATCATTCAGTTGGTGGATCCCTAATGACGATGGGTACGGAACATTTTATGATTCATATGACAAAAACCCCGTGGTTCAATGGATCAACAATCAGTATTGGAGCGAGCAAGTCGGTGGACTGTCCGATGAGAAGAATGGAAAACAGCTCCACTTCACATTCCAGACGCCTATCTCTGGAGCTGAACGCGATAACTTCAATACTATGCTTTCCACCGGTGACTATCCCGAATTGGTAGATTTGAGTTACACCAGCGCTCCTTATCAACTCTACGAGGAAGGACATCTGATAGAGATTACGGAGTACGTAGAGCAGTACTGCCCCAACTATGTGGCAATTTTGGACAAGTATCCTCATATGAAGCCTTTTGCCACGGTGACCGATGAGGAGGGCAAGGTACACTACTACGGCCTGTATAATATCAGTGACGGCATTAAACTGCCCTGGCAGGGCTATGTGTACCGCAGAGACTGGGTGGTCAAGTATGCCGAGCCTACAGAGTATGTGTGGGATTGGGACAGTGCTGAAGTTCAGTCCAATGGACACCCGTCAGTAACGCCGTTGTCCGCTGCCATGGAGTCTGGCAATCTGGCCGGATGGAAAAAGAACGATGTAACAAAATTTGAGAAGTATGATGGTAGCAACCCGGAAAATGACTGGACGGACAATGTAATCTTCCCCAGCGGCATGGCAGACCCATATACCATCAGCGATTGGGAATGGATGTTTGAGGCGTTTACTAAAGCAATAGAAGCGGAAGGCTTCTCGGGAGACAGCAACGCATACTGCATTTCCCTGCTGTATCTGGGCTTTTCGGAAACCGGCGATCTGGTTTCCTCTTTCGGCGGAGGCGGCCCGATGTGGTATCGGGATCAGGATGGCAATCCGGCTTTTGGTGCCACCAGTGACAATTTCAAGGCGTATCTGGAGTGCATGAACACTTGGCATAAAAACGGCTGGTTGGACAGTAAGTTTGAAAGCCGTTCCTCCGATCTTTTCTTCCAGATCAATGCCAACGGTTACACCCGAGGTATGGTGGGTATGTGGCAGGGCGGTATTGGAGATACAGGGACGTCGATCCGTGCGACATGTTCGTCTGCGGAAGGCCAAAAAGATGCCATGGTATTTGGTTGCTCTATGCCAATCAACGATGTATACGGCGGGGACACGCAGAAATTCAAAAAACCCGATATGCTCTATCAGGATCCACGCCTGAGCATTGGGATGGGCTTCACGAAAAAATGTGAAAGCAAGGATATGGCCACCCTATTTTCCATGATCAATTTCCTGTATTCCGAGGAAGGTGGTCTGCTGGCCACCTTCGGTCTGAGCGAAGATCAGTATACGTCCATGACTTTTGAGCCTGATCTGTATGCGGAAAACGGACTTACTTCCGCCTATACGGTTTCTGAGCGTGACGGAAAAACTGTCTACACCATGACTGTGGAGCCCAGCAAAGAGCTGTCATACGCCATGAAAGGCCAACGCATGGCTTGTAACCTGCGCATGAACGGAACCGATGAATACTCTCTGGAATGGGGCTACAGCGGCGTTCGTGAACGGACATTTAACCAGTGGATGAAATATGAGGCCACCGCAGGAGTCCGAGATTATCTGTCCTTGTTGTCAGCGGAAGATACAGCGACTTACGATAAGACTCGCAACTACCTCATTGATTATATGGGGCAGAGCATCCCCGCTTTGATTAAAGACGGTCTGGACGGTTGGGACGATTTCTGTGCTCGTGTGGTAAAGTATGGTCCCGATAAGGTAGTGGATGTTTTCCAGAAATATGTTAAATGAGGAAAGGAGAAACCATGAAGAAATCACTATGTTTGCTTTTGACGCTGGCTTTGTTGCTTTTGACCGCCTGCGGCGGCAATGCGGATACTCACGCTGAGCCTGCCCCCCCGGCTGATGCTCCGGTCGACGCTTCAGCTGATACTCCGTCTGCATCCGAGCCGGAAACGCCGGAGATCACTGTCCCGGATGATCCCGTAAAGGCCATCACTTATGGCCGGTATGTGTATGCCTATTCTGTTGAAGGATATGGGGATTATACATATTATTTCCATTTCTACCCTGCGGATCCTGTGCTGGGCGCAGTATTTTATGCTGGCTTTGCGAACAACGGCATGACTTTTGCCGGAACATACACTGTGGAGGAAACTCCATATGACTACGTCTGTGCTACTGATCGCGACACCCTTCTGGCAGAACAGGCAGCTCCGGGAACCGCACCCTATACCATCATATTTTGTGACTGGGACGGGAATGAGATCGACCGTTGCGGGTTTGACGGTGATGTCGTCTATAATGACATGACCACTGTCGCTGCTGTGGGCAGCAGCGATGTATATTACCTCCACGATGTAGACGGTGAGAACTCTCCGCACGCTGGCACATATGAGGGAGAGATTGGTGTAGCCTACCTGGATTTTGTAGGAAAGGATGATGCCGCTGTTTCTCTCGTATTGGCCCATAACATGACCTATACGGATTTGGTTGATATGATCGTAGAAGGTACATGGGCCATGGAAAATAAGGAAAATGGCACGACTGTCTTTACGCTTACTCCCCACGACGCTTCTGACACTGGTGCAACCGTTACTGCCTCTGCTGACCGCGCTACAGCGCAGTATCAGGCGGATGGGTCCGCAGATGTGATCGAGTTGGTGAACAACAGACAAGGTGATCCACAGATAATTGCACAGTATGACTCCTCTATTTTTATGGAGGCGTATGGCCTGGATGCCAATCTTGCCATGAAACTCTATGACGACATGACGGCAGTTCTGGAAGTCGATGTTTACGGCAATGTCCAAGTCCTGGATCACGGAATCTACGAGGATAACGGCGATGGGACCTATACACTGGGAATGATGAAGGCCGGGCCTGTTTCCTGTGATGGCCAGACAATCCACTATGTTGCGGCGGGCACAGATGCAGGTGATATAGATACAGAAATGATTTTGAATCCTGAAGCTGCGGCGGCTAAAGTGGAGTTCTCCTTTACCGGCAACTACTGCACCTTTGATTGCCTCACCGATGGGACCTTCAAATTCGCGTTTGCGGACATGGGCGTCGAGGAAATGGGTACCTGGAATTGGGCAGATTGGAGATTCACCATCACAAAATCTGACGGTAACACCATCATCGCCGAAATAGCTCCAGATACCAATGCCTTAACGTTTACCTATACAGCTGTAGTTAATGAGCAGCTGTCGGATACATTTACCTGTGAGTCATCTGTCTGGGGTCCGGTCCTGATGGGATGAGCGCCGAGAGGAGCTTAAACGTATATGAAAAAGATAACATGGAAAGAAGATTTCCGAAAAAATTGGAAGCTCTATCTTATTTTCCTCATTCCTGCTGCCTACTTCATCATCTTTAAGTATATCCCGATTGGCGGTATTATCATGGCCTTTCAGCATTACTCTTCTGGCAAAGGAATTTTCGGTAGTCCTCTGGTGGGACTAAGCAATTTTATTGAATTATTTTCCGGGGATATGTTCCCTCTGGCGATTCGCAACACCTGTGCGATGGCTTTGATGAACCTCACATTCGGCTTTACTGCACCTGTCATCCTC
>CAMWWF010000284.1 GCA_947177885.1 uncultured Lachnospiraceae bacterium | reverse complement strand
ACAATATGTCTCATGATATCCGGACGCCAATGAACGCCATCATAGGCTTTACGTCGCTTGCCGCCGCCCATATCGACAATACGGAACAGGTGCGGGACTATCTGACCAAGATCGCCACCTCCGGCAATCATCTGCTGAGCCTGATCAATGATGTGCTGGATATGAGCCGCATAGAAAGCGGAAAGGTGAAAATTGAGGAAAAGGAATGCTCTCTTCCGGAGATACTGCATGACTTAAAGACTATTGTACAGGCGGATGTCATGTCAAAGCAGCTGGATTTCTATATTGACACGGTGGATGTGGTAAACGAGCATGTTATGTGCGACAGGCTCAGGCTGAATCAGGTCCTGCTGAATCTGTTGAGCAATGCCATGAAGTTTACAAAACCGGGCGGTATGGTAAGCGTCCGGATCCTGCAGAAGAGAAATGCATCGGAAGGCTACGCCGCTTATGAATTTCAGGTGAAGGACACGGGAATCGGAATGAGTCCGGAATTTTTAAAGAATGTCTTTGAACCTTTTGAGCGTGAGAGAACGAGCACGGTCAGCGGAATCCAGGGAACCGGCCTGGGCATGGCGATCACCAGGAACATTGTGGATATGATGGGCGGTACCGTCTCTGTGGACAGTGAGGTGGGAAAAGGAACCACCTTTACGGTATCGCTGCAGTTTAAGACCTGTTCCGGCCCGGTAGGGCAGGAAACGATACCGGAGCTGCAGGGAGTCCGGGCGCTGGTGGTAGATGATGATTTTAATACCTGTTCCAGTGTGACTAAGATGCTTGCCTCCATCGGCATGCGTCCGGACTGGACCACATCCGGAAAGGAGGCGGTGCTCCGGGTAAAGCTTGCCGGGGAACAGGAGGACGAGTATGCCGTATATATCATAGACTGGCTGATGCCGGATATGAACGGGATCGAGGTGGTGAGACGGATCCGCGGACTGATCGGGGAAGATACGCCCATTATCATTCTCACAGCCTATGACTGGTCAGATATTGAAGAAGAGGCAAGAAATGCAGGGGTCACGGCTTTCTGCTCCAAACCGATCTTTTTATCGGAGCTCAGAGAGGCTCTGGAGTCGCCGTTTGCTGTCAAAGATGCGGAAGAAGCTTCGCAGGAGGCGTTTTCCTTCCATGGAAAGAAGATCCTTCTGGTGGAGGATAATGAACTGAACAAGGAGATTGCCGTGGCCATTCTCCAGGAGGCCGGCTTTGCCGTGGATGTTGTGGATGACGGCTCCGTTGCGGTGGAGCGGATGAAGGAGGCGGAGCCCGGCCGGTATGATCTGATTTTGATGGATATCCAGATGCCGGTTATGGACGGTTATGAAGCCACAAAACAGATCCGGGCGCTGGAGGATCCGGATATTGCCGGTATCCCGATTATTGCCATGACAGCCAACGCCTTTTCGGAAGATAAAAAGGCGGCATTGGAAGCCGGAATGAACGGTCATATTGCAAAACCCATCGATGTTTCCAAACTGCTGGAACTTCTGTGGGAGATCGTAAAACCGGCTGTATGTGAAGCAGGGACTTTCTAAAACGGGAATATTAAGGACGGAATACATATGGGAAAGAAAATATGCGGATTGTTTCTGGGGGCACTGTGTACCGTGGCGATTACGGGGTGCGGACAGACGGAGAAAACAGCCCCGGCGATTACAGAGACCCCGAAAGTTGAGCTGGTCGTCTGGGGTGCCGAGGAGGACAGGGAGCTGATGGAGCGGGTCATCCAAAGCTTTGAGACACACTATCAGGGGCAGGCGGATTTTCGGATTTCATTTGAGGCACAGGGAGAAGCCCAGTGCAAGGATGCTTTGATCGGCGGCCTGGAAGAGGGAGCCGATGTATTTACCTTTGCGGACGACCAGTTAAATGCTCTGGCGGCAGCCGGTGCGTTGGATCCCATTGAGAATGCGGATGAGATCAGGGACAGAAATCTGAAGAGCACGGTAGAGGCAGCCACGGTAAATGATCAGCTCTATGCATATCCGCTGACTGCAGACAACGGATATTTCTTATATTACAACAGGCAATACATCACGGAAGAACAGGCAGAGACTCTGGACGGCATACTGGACGCTGCGGCGTCAGGCGGCAAATTATTTACCATGGACTGGTCCTCGGCATGGTATGTCTATTCTTTCTTTGGGAATACCGGGATGCAGGTGGGGCTGAACGATGACGGGATCACGAACTACTGTACTTGGAATCGGACCGATGGCGATATACGGGGGATCGATGTGGCAGGGGCAATGCTCCGGATTGCGGAGAGTCCGGGCTTTGCCAGCCGCACGGATGAAGAATTCCTGCAGGGAGTAAAGGACGGCTCCGTGATCGCAGGTGTCAGCGGTGTATGGAATGCCGTGGCGATAAAGGAGGCCTGGGGCGAGAATACCGGGGCGGCCAAACTGCCCACTTACAGCTGCCGGGGCAGTCAGGTGCAGATGGCTTCCTTTTCCGGCTGCAAACTGATCGGTGTAAATGCCTATTCCGAATATCCGGAGTGGGCAGCCAGGCTTGCCGAATGGATCACAAATGAGGAGAATCAGCGTCTCCGTTTCGAAATGCGGGGGCAGGGGCCGTCCAATACCGCGGTGGCGGATTCCGCAGTGATCCGGCAGTCGCCGGCCATCGCCGCGCTCCTGGAACAGTCCGAATTCTCCCAGCTTCAGCGGATAGGCGGTAAGTTCTGGGATCCGGTTGCAGAATTTGCAGGGAACATGGCGGAGGGGAATCCTTCCGGTCAGAACATACAGGAGCAGCTGGATGAGATGGCGGAAGGCGTTTCTGCAAGATAGAGATATGTGGAAAGGATTTGTTAATGTAAGATGAAGAAGCGATTTACCATACAACAGCGTCTGATACTTCCCATCATCCTTCTGGGAGTTGTGGCATTGATCTCAAATGCCCTGTCGGTATTCGGGATCAACAATGTAAATTCCAATGCGTCGAATATCGTGGATAACTATATGATAGGTTCGGAAACACTGCAGAATATCCGTTATACCACCACAAATATCCACAAGATGGCGCTGTCCCATATTGTTGCAACGGACTATCATACCATGATCACCGTTGTGGCGCAGATCAAAGAGGAAGAAAAGATACTGGAAGCCTATTTAAAGGAATATGAAGACTTCGTCACGGAGGAGGATGAAGAAATCTATGCGCAGCTTTTGGAAAACTATGATTCCTTTCAGCATGCGCTGGTCTATCTCGTGTGTGCCAGTGCGGACAGCAAGACGCAGGATGCCTATGCTTATGCCAATGGTGACGTTGCAAGCTTCGGCGCCGCCATGGAAGATAATATTGACGAGCTGTATGGGGCGGTAAGTGAAAGGACGGCCAAGGCGAGGCAAAGGCTTCTGACTGTTTATATCGTATCACTGATCATCGCCGTGGCATCTGTCGTAACATGCCTGTTCCTGGTATTTGCAGCCATCCGGATCATTAAAAAATATGTGATAACACCGATCAAGGGGACGGTGGATACTCTTCAGGAAAGCTCAAAGAAGCTGGATGAGGTCACAGGGGAGGTGCTGAAGCACACCCGCACATCGGGAAAAAGCGCCGGGAAACTTTCTTCTCTCGCGGGATCCCTGTCCATGGCGATCCAAAAGGTGGCAAAGAATGCGGCGAATATCAACGGCAGCGTTGCAGGTATCAGCGAGGAAGTCCGTGATATGGCGGAAGAATGCAGCGCCATCACGGAGTATTCCGCCGCAATGAAGAACCGGGCGAATGAGATGGAGGCAGCGGCGCAGACGAACACCGAAGTGATCCGAAAGAAAGCCACTGATATCCTGAAGGTACTGGAAGAGGCGATCGAAAACAGCAGGAGTGTGGATCAGGTGACCAAGCTGACAAAGGATATCGTAACGATCTCCTCCACCACCGATCTCATTGCTCTGAACGCTTCCATAGAGGCCGCCCGCGCCGGTGAAGCGGGAGAGGGCTTTGCAGTGGTTGCGGCGGAGATCAAATCCCTGGCAGGCTCCTGCAGTGAGACGGCCGGCCGCATCCAGGAGGTCAATCAGGTCGTTACGAATGCGGTATACAATCTGTCAAAGAATTCCCAGGAGCTGGCAGACTATCTGAGCGAGACCATTCTGAAGGAATTCCAGGAATTTGTCCGTTCCGGAAGGCAGTACAAAGAGGATGCCGATTATGTAAAGGAAGTGATCGATGCATTTAACAGCAGGACCGACCGCCTCAGAAACTCCATGACCGAGATAGCCTCGTCGATCGAAAGCATTACAAAAGCCATCGATGACGGAGCTGCCGGTATCACCGGAGTTGCAGGCAGCTCCAGGAGTCTGGTGGAGGATATGACCGATATCACGGGACGTATGGACATAAACCGGGAGATTGTGGAGGAACTGAAAAAGCAGATGGAAGTATTCGCGGATTTCTAAGGCGGAACCATAAGAGATCTTTTCTGAAATCATACACACTTCAAATTCCGGTTCATGGCAAAGGCTCCATTGGACCGGAA
>CAMWWF010000283.1 GCA_947177885.1 uncultured Lachnospiraceae bacterium | reverse complement strand
TCCTGTGGGCAAGGCATTGATCGGCTGTAAAGTGGGCGACAATGTGGAGGTAGAAACCGCAGTGGGAATGTTTACCTATAAGGTATTGGAGATCCAGAGAAGCAGATGACGAAAGGCATTTTCACAGCAGAGGCAGAACATGTCTCCGGACATGGTCTAAGACACCGGTTGAAAGGGGGACCTTTATGCATTGGTCAGACAGGATTGCGGATAAGATAATCAGCAGAAATCCGGACAAGGAGGAATACGTATGTGCCGCAGGCATCAGTCCTTCCGGATCTATTCATATAGGCAATTTCAGGGATATTGCCACAAGCCTTTTTGTGGTGAAGGCATTGGAGCGGAAAGGCAGGAAGGCCAAACTGCTGTTCTCCTGGGATGAATACGACAGAATCAGGAAAATTCCTGTAAACGTGGCAAAAGTAAACGATGATATGGAGAAATATATCGGCGTTTCCTATGCGGATGCGCCCAATCCTTTCCATACGGAGGAGAAGAGTTTTGCCGCGTATTTTGAGAAGGAATTTGAAGCTTCCATTGAGAAATTTGGGATTAAGATGGACTACAGATATCAGGCACAGATGAACCGCAGCGGCAGGTATAAGGACTATGTTATTGAGGCATTGCAGAAGCGGGGAGAGATTTTTGATATTCTGGACAGCTTCCGGACGCAGGACGCACAGGAGGGAGAGCGGGAGGCATATTATCCGGTAAGTATTTACTGTCCGGAATGCCACCGGGATACTACCAGGATTCTGTCTCTGTCCGACGACTGCACCAGAGCTCATTACGTATGTAAATGCGGTCATGAGGGAGAACATGATTTTACGAAAGATTATAACTGCAAACTGGCCTGGAAGGTGGACTGGCCCATGCGGTGGAAGTACGAGCAGGTAGACTTTGAACCTGGCGGAAAGGACCATGCCAGCCCCGGAGGCAGTTATGACACCAGCAGAGTCATTGCCAAAAAGATTTTTGATTATGACGCGCCCATTTTTCAGGGATATGAGTTTATCGGCATCAAGGGCTCCACAGGAAAGATGTCGGGATCTACGGGCCTTAATCTGACCCCTGCCACTCTGCTGAACATTTATCAGCCGGAGATCATACTTTGGCTGTATGCAAAGTCCGATCCCAACAAGGCGTTTGATTTTTGCTTTGATGACGGAATTCTCAGACAGTATTTTGAGTTTGACAAACAGTACAAGAGCTGGATGGACGGTACAGCGGATGAATATGTACGGGATATCATGAACAGCTGTCTGATGTTCGACGAGAAGATCAACCTGGTGCCCATGTCACATCTGGTGCAGCTGGGTTCCATTGTGGATTTCAATATTGATATGCTGGAGACCGTGTTTGCCAAGATCGGCACACCTTACAAGTATGAAGATTTTAAGGACCGCTTAAGTCTGGCCAGATACTGGCTGGAGAATTGTTCTCCCGAAAATGCCAACAGACTGTGCCCGGTGAGAAACTGGAAGGTGTATAATGAACTGGACGAAAAAGAGCGGGAGGCTGTTTCTCTGCTGCACAGAGAGCTTTCGGAAAACCAGTATACTTTGGAAGAACTGAACACGGAATTATACGAGATTCCCAAGAAGATATACGGATATGAGGCGGAGAACCTGAAAGCGCTGCAGGGAGGCTTCTTTAAGAATGTGTACAGGCTGCTGCTGGACAAGGAAAAGGGCCCCAGGCTTTATCTGTTCCTGTACGCCATCGAGAAGGACCAGTTTTTGAATCTGCTGGATTTTTCCGCTCCCATAACGGAGGAGGAAGAGCGGGCCATGGCGCCGGCGCCTCAGGAGATTCCGGAGGAAGAACCTCAGGTAGTATACGGTGAGCCTGACCAGGTTGCGCCCATAGAGCAGGAAGTGAACCTGGAGGAATTTAAAAAGATAGATCTCAGGGTATGCAAAATTCTGAAGTGCGTGGAGATCAGGAAGGCTCACAGCTGTTATAAACTCACTCTGTTTGACGGTATCAGGGAGAGAGTGATTGTCTCCACTTTAAAGAAGTATTATAAGCCGGAAGAGCTTATAGGCAGAAAGATTATTGTGGTGGCAAATCTGCAGCCTGCAAGGCTGATGGGAGTGACCAGTGAAGGGATGCTGCTGGCGGCTACCAACAATGCCTGCGGATGCAAGGTGGTATTTGTGGACGATATGGTGCCGGAGGGCACGAAGATCTGTTGATATTGTTGCTGTCTCCGTAAGGGGAGCTGTCAATGGTTCTGCGGGAAAGTGAAAAAGAGCCGCCCCGTTAAGGAAGCTGATTCCTTGACGGGGCGGCTTTCATTGGCAAAAAATACTTTACTGGGTAAACTGAATGCTGTCAATGATAGCCTGGAACAGGGACTCGGCATCATCGGCCAGATCCTCGTGAATGTAGAAATCAAAGGAAACTACAATATCTCCGTTCTGTACTGCTATGAACCGATTGGAAAATACACCGCCGTCACTGGATACCGATGTTCCCCGGGCGTCCAGTGCCGCATATCCGTTTATTGTAGTTTCTTCTGCCGTATATCCTTCCACGGATTCCAGAGATTCGGAGAGGCGCTGAAGGTAGTCATTGCTGTCAGCAAGGTAAGCGTTGATAAACAGGCTGGACAGATCCCATACGTTCTCTCCTTCATACTGAGAGTAAGCCTCCAGCTGGAACTCTTCCTCTGTGGACGCATCCCATACGGACCAGATATAAGGGCAGGAGAAAGTCAGGTTGAGCAGATCCACGGTTTGCTGCGTCATTGCAGGCAGCGGAACGGAGGGAGTCTGTTTCATGGCGGCATCCAGCTCTTCCTGTGTGATGGAAATATTAACCTCACTGCCAGTGTCGGCCAGAATTTTCTGTGCCAAAACAGGGGTAATAGGGGCAAGAACCGCAAAGTGATCGGCATTTTCTATTACAAAACCATGAATATTTTCATTGTCCGTTACTTCCAGCATCCGTTCCAGATTGGCGGAATTGCCGTCCCGTCCTTCTATCAGGAAGGTGGGAGATTTCACATTGTCCAGCCAGTAAACAGGGGAACGCATAATGTATTCCTCTTCAATGGTGGTGTCAAAGGTGAACTGGCTGTTATTGTGGTATTTGATTTCATCTACGGCTCCGAAACAGAAGACTGCCCGGAATTTATCGGTGTATTCCGATGCCAGCAGAGCTCTGGTGCCGCCGGTGCTGTGTCCGCCCAGATAGATGCGGTCGGGGTCAACATAGGGCAGGGAGGCCGCATATTCGTATGCAGATACGATGTCGTCGACTTCTCCGTAGAGAGCTTCGTAATAACCGGGATTGCCGCTGCCGCCCCGGAAGGAGGGATACATGGTCAGCACGCCTTCCTGCCAGAAGGCAGAGCCGGTCTGGTCATTGTCCCATTCGGGATAAACCCAGGGAAAATCGTCGATGCCGTTGCCCCAGCCGCCTACTACCCAAATAATCAGAGGATGTTTCTGTCCGTCACCGGGGTCACTGGATACATAGGCTGCCAGGTCTCCTGCCTTGGACGGATAGGATACCAGGTCGAAAAGGCCTTCCGGAGGTTCCGGGATGGTATAGTCGTCATTGTCCTGTCTGGCCAGTGTAGTCTGGAAAGCATCATGAGCCTCGGCAAAGCTGCCGTAGTTTTTTACAATGTCCGGCAGGGACATCTTATCGGATTGGGCCTGGTCCGAACCCTGAGAGCTTTCCTCATCCGCAGAATCAGAGCTTTGTTCATCCGTTACGGATTTGTCCGTGCCGTCATTTGTGTTGTCGGATGCACTGTCCCCGGAGGAACAGGAGGCGGTAAAGACCGTTAATAAGGTCAGCACGGAGATAAGTACTTTTTTTACCTGTTTGATTTTCATTTCCTCAACTTCCTTTTCTATTTTTATGGGACTCCGGTGCAAAAGCGCCGGACGGTGAAAGGTTCCGCCGGTGTGCGCAGCCGGTTTTGTCCGCAGGCATCGAACTGCCTGTAGATAATGATAGCCGTTTTATCTGCTTTCGTCAATGCTGTTTTTATGCCTTGACGGCCATTTTGGCGCTGTTTATTCAGAATAATGAAATATTGTAGTCTAAAAGAGAATGGATATGGATTTGTTTGTCCTGTTGGAGCACAAGCCTTGAATTTTGGTATATATGTGCTAAAATATGGAATGGTATTTATCAGGAGGGAATTGTAAGGTCAGGTTTGAGGAACAGATAGAGTGTATAGATCTGAGGACTAGATAGATCAGGTTTGAGACACAGATAGAGTGTATAGATCTGAGGACTAGATAGAATGGTCAGGTTTGAGACACAGATAGAGTGTATAGATCTGAGGACTAGATAGAATGATCAGGTTTGAGGAACGGATAGAGCGAACAGATTTGAGGAACAGGGGAGGATGCTATGTTTTTGCTGTATTTTTTACTCTGGATTATTTTTAACGGTAATTTGACGTTGGAAATCTGCATGTTGGGGTTGGTTATCTCCGGGCTGATGCTGGCATTTACCTGCAAATATATGGAATATTCTCTAAAG
>CAMWWF010000282.1 GCA_947177885.1 uncultured Lachnospiraceae bacterium | reverse complement strand
CCGTCCTACTGAGAAATGCCCTCAGGCGCGTATTGATAGAAAAGATATGCAGTATCTGTATTCCGATGGAGATCTGTTCTACTTCATGGATAATGAGAGCTATGAGCAGATAGCGCTGAACAGTGAAGCGGTGGGCGATGCACTGAAATTTGTGAAAGAGAATGAGATGTGTAAGGTTTGCTCCCACAACGGCAGTGTGTTTTCTGTGGAGCCTCCTCTCTTTGTGGAGCTGGAGATCACAGAGACGGAACCCGGTTTCAAGGGCGATACCGCTACCGGCGCTAATAAGCCTGCCATTGTAGAGACAGGTGCACAGGTTGCAGTACCTCTGTTCGTGGAGCAGGGGGACAAGATCAAGATAGATACCAGAACGGGTGAGTATCTGTCCAGAGTATAAATCAGCTGCATATTTTCCTATTTATCAAGACTTGTAAGGCAAAGATACTTCGTTGAGGTGTCCTTGCCTTTTTTGCGCATTTTGCGTGAAGTTTCCCATCCGCAGGTTTGTGTCGGTGCGGCGTCCGCAAGCCTGTTATGAGTAAAAAGCCGTGCAGAAAAGAGGATAAAATATGGAAATAAATATGTTTGCAGGGAAGGTACGTGACGCAGTGGAGAAAAAGCTGGGAGAAGCGTATAAGGTAGAGGTCCGGAAGGTGCAGAAAAATAATGGCGTTGTGCTCCATGGGCTGCTGATATTGACAGATGACCGCAATGTGATCCCGACGCTCTATCTGGAACCTTTCTGGGAGGCGTATGAATCAGGAACTTCCCTTGCGGAGATAGTGAGAAGACTTTTGAGCATTTATCGCGAAGACCTCCCTAAGACAAGCGTGGACATGGACTTTTTCAGGTATTTTAAGGAAGTATCGGGGCGTATATGCTATCGCCTGATCCGACAGAAGAAAAACGAAGAGCTGCTGAAAGATATTCCGCATATTCCGTTCCTCGATCTTGCGATATGCTTCTTCTACGCTTACAGGGGAGATTCGCTGGGAGAGGGTGCCATCCTGATCCACAACTCTCATATGGAGCTGTGGAATACCACGGTAAAGGAACTGCTGGAATTGGCTCAGAAAAATACGCCGGTACTGTTCCCGTGGAACTGTAATTCCATGGAACAGGTGCTCAGAGAGATGATGACGGAGGAAGAGTATCTGGCGGAAATACCGGATGTGGAGGAAGGCGAGAGCTTCTTTACAGAAAATCCGTTGTGGGTACTGAGCAATGAACAGCGGGCACAGGGAGCGTCCTGTATATTATATCCGGGACTGCTGAAGCGATTGGCGGAAAAGGAAAAGAAAAGCTTCTATATTCTACCCAGTTCGATCCATGAGGTGATCCTCCTGACAGATCAGGGAATGGAAACACCGCAACAATTAAAGGATATGATTGCTGAGGTCAACAGAACGCAGGTGGCACCGGAGGAGGTGCTGTCGGACAGTCTTTATTACTACGATTTCCAAAAAGAAAAAATTCAAATTATTTTTTAGTGTATGAATACAAGATATATGCGCTTATGAGCTTGTGGTGCGTACATCTTGTGGGTGTTGGAATTGGCGTGTTATTTTTTGAAATATTTCCGAAATTCAAGGTAGACATATCGAATAATTTATGATATTATAATCAGGGTGATGTAACAATTTCGTAATATTTGCACTCGTAGTCTAACGGATAGAACGGAGGCCTCCGACGCCTTTAATGCAGGTTCGATTCCTGTCGAGTGCATTTACATCACCCTGATCTGCCAATTGGGATTGTTTTTATAAAGAGCCGCTTGCGGCTTTTTGCATCTAATGGAAAGGTATTCGGTATGAAGGATAAAAAGTCAGCAATACTTGATTTTATTTTAGATCACTGTAAGATTGTTTTTCCGATTGCACTGATTGCCGTGGTTGCTGTCACGGTTGTCTTTGCGCTGAGTATGAGAAACGGATCGGACGAGGAACCGCCGGAGCTTTCAGGCGTTTCCATATCGGAGGTGGAGAGTGAAGAGAACACACCCTCTGTCGTAGCGGAAGATGTGCCCCTGATGTTGAATGAGAACGGGGAATTGTATACACTTGTTGCAACCTATTACAATGCAAATGCCATGGGTGATATAGAGACTCTTCGGGGACTATACGATGAACTGCCGGAGAACAATATACTCAAGATAGAAGAAATGGCGCAGTATATAGACTATTATTCTACCATTGAAATTTATACCAAGAATGGGTTGACGGAAGACTCCTATGTGGTCTGTGTATTTTACAGACTTCTCTTTGTGAATCACGAGGAGGAATTTCCGGGATATGAGACCTTGTATGTTTGCAGAAATGACCAGGGCGAGCTCTATATCAAGAATGAGGCGAATTTCACCGCGGAGGAGGCCGAATATATACAGGCCGTTGCAGAGCAGGATGATGTCGTGGAATTCAACAACCGGGTAAATCTGGAATATAATGATCTGCTTCGGGAACATCCGGAGCTGCTCGAATATATAAAAGAGCTGAATGATCATGTCAATGTGGCTGTAGGTGAGCGTATGGCGCAGCTGGAGGCAGCGGAGAACAATACACAGACACCGGAAGGTCAGGAAAATCAGGAGGGGCAGGAGCCGCCCGCATCCGGGGATAATGGAGATCAGCCCCAGCCGACGGAGCCTGTACCGGAGCCGACGGGACCTCAATATGCCACAGCGACTACCACCGTGAATGTCAGAAGTTCGGACAGCGAGCAGGCGGATAAGCTGGGCAAGGTGACCGGAGGAGAAACTGTGCAGGTGCAGGAAGTACGCGTCAACGGCTGGACGAAGATCGTGTACGACGGCAAAGACGGTTATATCAAGTCAGAGTATCTGCAGATGCAGGAGAGTGCGGCCGGTGCGGAGGTTATCGGTACGGTTACGGCTTCCACCAATATCAATGTGCGTGCGTCGGCCAGCGAGACAGCGGACAGACTGGGTGTGCTGGCAGGCGGTGAGTCCGTTGATCTGCTGGAAAACCTGGACGGATGGTGTAAGATCAAGTACAACAACCAGATAGGGTATGTGAAGGCGGAATACGTGGAGTGACGATGATGTCGGATTTCAGGATCACATGGCAGATTATGTGCTGCGCCTGATCGAATCATAACAGATCGATTTTTGATGAAGGCGGCGTACATCTGTCAGACGGCAATTTTCAAATGTAATTTGGAAAATCTGAATATAAAACAGAATAAAATTGATCTTTCAGGACAGCCTATACAGGGAATGATGTGTAGGCTGTCTGTTTTTTATGCGTTGTCAGAGGCAGACGGAAACAATTCTTTGAAATATGTGGTGAATGTCTGTTGTTCAGGTATTTCACCCCGATATTTTCAGAACGGAGAACAACATGACACCACAGGAAATAAAAGTGTATCGGGAAATTCAGCGAAATGCGGATATGGCAATGAAAGCCATTGATACCATTGCGGAGAAGGTAGAGGATGAAGACCTGTCGTTTCAGATATCCAGGCAGTCACTGAAATATTCCGAACTGCATAATGAGGCTGTAAAACAGTTGATCGATGCAAAGACCCGTCCCCTTCAGAGCAGCCATTTGTCGGACGCCATGCTGAAAACAGGGCTTCGATATAATACTATGCTGAATACCAGTACAAGTCATCTTGCGGAACTGTTGATCAGGGAGAACAATAACGGAATCATCCAGATGGAGAAGGTGCTGAAAGCAAATGGAAAAGCCGGGGAGAAATCAACAGCGCTGGCAAAGCAGTTGATTGATTTTGAGGAGAAGAGTGTGCGGAGCCTGAAGGATTATCTGTAAAGCGAATGCCGGTTCCGGATTAAAAGATTGCTCTTGCCTGTCTGCCAACAGGTACTTGTGCAAATTGTATAAATAATATCAGGAAACTTTTACAATTTAATGAAATAAAGTGAGTTGTCGATTTTGCATTCAGAGGTTATAATAATGTATGGAATAAGTTGTATACAAGTATCCACATAAACTATATTAAGGAGGAAATAACAATGTCATATGTTGATGAGGTATTTGACCTGGTAGTTGCAAAGAATCCTGCGCAGCCCGAGTTTCATCAGGCGGTTAAGGAGGTATTGGAGTCCCTTCGTGTGGTGATCGAGGCAAATGAGGAAAAGTATCGCAGAGATGCGCTTCTGGAGAGACTGGTTACTCCCGAGAGACAGCTTCTGTTCCGTGTACCCTGGGTGGATGACAAGGGACAGGTTCAGGTGAACAATGGTTTCCGCGTTCAGTTTAATTCCGCGATCGGACCTTACAAGGGAGGTTTGAGACTTCATCCCAGTGTAAATCTTGGCATTATCAAGTTTCTGGGTTTTGAGCAGATCTTTAAGAATTCCCTGACCGGTCTGCCCATCGGCGGCGGCAAGGGCGGCTCTGACTTTGACCCCAAGGGCAAATCCGACAGAGAGGTAATGGCATTCTGTCAGAGCTATATCACGGAATTACATAAATATATCGGCGCTGACACCGATGTTCCCGCAGGTGACATCGGAACCGGTGCGCGTGAGATCGGTTATATG
>CAMWWF010000281.1 GCA_947177885.1 uncultured Lachnospiraceae bacterium | reverse complement strand
AAATATAAGGATTTTGTTTTACCCGGGGCGCTGGAGGCCCTTGGAGGCAATGCCGCGGAGGAGTATCCGGATTATCTGGGGCAGTGCGCCAGCCTGGACGAGAATCTGGGACGGCTGATGGATAAACTGAAGGAGAAGGGACTGTATGAAAATACGGTGATCCTTTTTGCCTCCGACCACGGATCGCATTTCAAGACGCGGAACCGGGACGGGCACTTAAACGGAGGGGACGATTACAAGCGCTCCTGCCATGACAGCTGTCTTCATGTTCCGCTTGTCATAGCGGGCGGGCCATATCGGGGCGGTATTGCCGTGAAGGAGCTGGTGAGTACTGCCAGCCTGCCCAAGACCATTCTGGCTCTCGCCGGCGTGGATGTGGGAGATGCCATGATCGGAGAGAACCTTCTGGACGTGGTGGAAAAGAGAGATCCGGACAGGCCCAATGAAGTTTTTGCCCAGATTTCCGAAAGCCGGGTGGGAAGGTGTATCCGCACGGAGAACTATACTTATTCGGTATATGCGCCTGGCGTGAACGGGTTCCTGGCGCCGGCGGCGCAGGAGTATGCGGATGATTTCCTGTATGATCTGGAAAAGGATCCCTATCAGTTGAATAATGTGGTGTCTGAACCGGCATACGCAGACATCAAAGCGAAGCTGCGCCGGAGGCTGCTGGAGTGGATCCGGCAGGCTGAGGGTGCGCAGCCTTCCATCGTGGATTGAGTCAAAAATCCCGCTGTGTCCAAAGGATACGGCGGGATTCAGTCTTTTTATAAATCAAAGTATAGATAAGCCCCCGCAGCAATCTGCAGGGGCTTTGACTCTTACAGCAATCTGCAGGGGCTTTGACCCTTGCGGCAATCTGCGGGACCTTCGCGGCGTTCGCCGGAATCCTGCGGATGCGGGCATTCGGGATTTTGTTCCATTGCCCGCGGCAATAGATTGGGGAGGTGCAGCCGGTTATTGACGATTCTGCTGGCGATACTTTCCGGGACTGATCCCCTCCGCCCGCCGAAAGCACTGGGAAAAGTAGCTCAGTGAGGAGAATCCCAGTATTTGGGCAATCATGGACAGGTTATGGTTGGTTTCCCGCAGGAGAAAACGGCTTTCCTCAATGCGTCTGGAGATCAGGTAATTGATGGGTGAAGTATTAAATTCCTTTTTAAAAGTGTGGACCAGATAATATTTATTCATGTGGGCCAGCCTGGACAGCTGATCCAGTGTGATATTCTCCTTAAAATGGTTGTCGATATAGCGCCGGATCAGGTCGCAGTCACGACTGGAACGGGAAGGCAGAGTCTCACTTGATGAAGAGAGTGTTATCTGGCGCTTCAGGCGCAGCAGCACCACCTGCAGCAGGTGCTGGCAGATTTCCCCATAACCGGGCCGGGCTTCATATGATTCCTGAAGCATCAGGTGCAGACAGTTCATTAATTCTTTCCATCCGCTGTGGATATGGAGCATGAGGTAGCCCTCGTGACCGGTTATGGCTTCCAGGTTCTCTACGCCCAGGATGGTATATTTCAGGGGATTGACGTCCTGGCTCAGCTCTGTGTGGGGAACATTGGAGTTAATGATGATCAGATCGTGAATGGCTACGGGAAACTCTTCCTGCCGCGTGCGAAACCGCCCGTGCCCGTCCGTGATGAAAAAGAATTCGGCGCAGACATGGGTGTGAAGATTGGATTCCCATTCTGTGGAATATTGATCCCGTGTGATATAATTTAACCGCGGAACCGTGCGGTCGGACGGTTCAGATGTCTCCCTGGGGAAACTGTGCTGGTAGCTGCCCAAAACAATCCTCCTGTACTGCGCAATTTTACAAAAAACGTGTTCTTGGAAATTTAATTTTATTATAGGCTTTTTCCTTCTGTTTTGCAACTATATATAATTTTTTTGATGATTCCGACTCTTTGTTGGAGATATTAACCAATGCTGAAGAAGAACAAGAGATAAAATTCTGATTCATCCAAGTCAAAAATGGTTGATTTTTGAGCAATTTGACAAAAGCAATATATATAAAGAAAAGAGCAATAAAGACATAGCTTTATGGCAGGGACTTATATATAATAAAAAATGTAAAGCTTGAAAAAACAAGCTGAGAATAAAATCTGTCCGATTATGGCAGTGCCGAAAAGAAAGGGAGGAAGAATATGAAAAAGAAAAAGATTTTCAGTTTGCTGATGGCTTCGACTTTATGTCTGTCTGCGCTGACAGGCTGCGGAAGCAAGCCGGCGGACAGCGTTCAGTCCAGTGAGACCCAGCAGGAAGTTTCATCGGAAGCGCCTGCGCAGACGAATGCGGGTGACAGTGGCGCGGCGGGCGGCGGAAAGCAGTATGAGGGCGTGGAATTGAAGATGTGGTCCATGTGGACTTCCAGCGAGCCTCAGGCACAGGTTATCCAGGAAGCTGCCGCTGCATTTGAAGAGCAGACCGGCGCCAAGGTCAGCATTGAGTGGAAGGGACGTGACATCAATCAGGTTCTGTCCGCTTCTCTGGAAGCGAATGATAAGTTCGATATTTTTGAGGATGACTATCAGCGTATCGCCAATGTGTATGCGGATTATACCCTTGACCTGACAGATATGGCGAAGGCCGTGGATTATGACAGCTACAGTTATCCCTGTCTGAACAATCAGGTGATCGCATGGACGGGATACCTCAACTCTATCGTAGAGCAGCCTCAGGTAGGCGGCGTTTTCTACGACAAGGATGCTTTTGAGAAGGCCGGCATCACTGCGGAGCCTAAGACATGGGATGAGTTTTTGGATGTATGCCAGAAACTGAAGGATTCCGGTGTGGGCCCGATCGCTCAGGACGGTGCATACTGTGATTTCGCTTTCTATCATCAGCTGGTTCGCCACCTGGGTGAGGATAAGATCACCGAGCTGGATACGAAGGGCGGCTGGACCGGTACCGCGGCTGAAACTGCAGCGCAGGAGATCATTGATCTGGTAAAGGCCGGCTATTTCGTGGACGGCGCTCCGGATGAGTTCCCCAGCAGCGAGAATAAGATCGGCTTTGGCCTGGCAGCCATGATCGTGTGCGCGAACTATGTTACCGCCGAAGTGAACGGCAATACGGGCACGGAAGTAAACTGGGGTCTGTTTAATTACCCCGCGGTAGAAAACGGTGTTGAGAATACGGCTGCATATGCTGGCGCTAACTCTCTGGCGATCACCTCTTACAGCGAGAACGCTCAGGCGGCATTTGATTTTATCATGCTGCTGACCACCGGTGAATTCGACCAGAAGATGGCTGATACCGCAAAGCAGATCCCTGCGGATACCCGCAACACGGCTCCGG
Source organism: uncultured Lachnospiraceae bacterium (assembly GCA_947177885.1). Next base: position 1,226 of record CAMWWF010000281.1, on the reverse strand, counting down.
CTATTCTGAACGGTACGGTGGAGACTCTGCTGTCTGCGGAGGTGCCTATGACATGGTGTGCCGGTATTCACGCAAACGATGACCTGAAAACAAGCATCAAGTCCATGTGCGTTGAGCTGTTTGAAGGAAAATATGCTACCGGCAAGGAATTCTGTGAAGCTTTGGATGCTCTGTATTAAGAAATGAATGGAAAGCAGGCGGAGTCTCATGCACTGCCTGCTTTTCTTGTACCCATTATTCCCGTGGGCAAACATTGCTCGCTGAGCAATGAGTTACAATGAGTCAAAGTCCCAGGAATTTTAATTCTTTGGGACCTTGACGAATGCTGCGGGGTCAAATACCAAGGTGTCCAAAGGACACTTTCAGCTCGCTGCGCCGCAAGATTGATACCCCGTCAGCTTGCTGCGGGATCTTTGATTACAGATTGATTGCTGTGGAAGCGATAGAAAGGAGAGCAACATGAAAAAAAACAAGGCAATGATCTTTTGGTTCAGCCTGCCCGCACTGCTGTGCCTGCTTATCATGTTTGTCTATCCCGTGTGCCGCACGGTATTGATGAGTTTCTTTCAGGTGGAGAGTGTTACTGCGGGGATGTCTGAGTGGGGATTCTATGGTATGGGAAATTATACCAAGATCTTCGGCAGTCAGAGTTTTCGCACCGCAATGGGGAATATGCTCCTGATCTGGCTGGTCGGCGGTGTGCTCACGCTTGTGCTTGCGATGCTGATGGCGGTCATTATCACCAGCGGTATCCGGGGAAAGAAATTTTTCCGTGCCGCGATCTATATGCCGAATATCATCAGTGCCGTGGCGCTGGCAACCATGTGGATCCAGTACATTTTCAATTATGATTATGGTCTGCTGAACGAAGTGGCTCAGCTGTTTGGAGGAGATAAAGTCAAGTGGCTTGGGAGCGACATGAAGTTCTGGTCTATGGTGGCAGCGTTTGTCTTCGGCAGCGTAGGTTATTACATGCTTATCTATATCAGCGGCATCGAAGGGATCCCGCAGGACTTTTTCGAGGCGGCAACCCTGGACGGGGCCGGTAAATTCAAACAGTTTACGCACATTACACTGCCGCTTTTGAAAGGTGTTATCAAGACGTCCATCACCTTTTGGAGCATCAATGCCACAACCTTCTTTCTGTGGACCAAGATGTTCTCGCCCATCGACACGGAAGAATCCACGATCGTGCCGGTGGTTTATCTGTACGATACCGTGTTTGG
>CAMWWF010000280.1 GCA_947177885.1 uncultured Lachnospiraceae bacterium | reverse complement strand
GGCATCAAGAATCTGAAAATAAAATATAACAAAGTATTCGGCTATTACTTTGAAGTCACCAATTCCTATAAGAATATGGTTCCGGAGGACTATATCCGCAAGCAGACCCTGGCCAATGCGGAGCGGTATACCACACCCCGGCTGAAGGAACTGGAAGACACCATCTTAAACGCGGAGGATAAGCTGACGGCGCTGGAATATGACCTGTTCTGTAAGATCAGGGAGTCCATTGCCATGGAGCTGGAACGGATCCAGAAGACCGCAAAAGCGATCGCGAAGCTGGATGTCTATTCGTCCCTTTCCCTGGTGTCGGAGCGGAATCACTTTGTGCGGCCGAAGCTCAACGGCAGGGGAACCATTGACATCAAGGACGGAAGACACCCTGTGGTGGAGCAGATGATCACCAACGATCTGTTCATTGCCAACGATACATTTCTGGACAATGGCAGTCATTGTATCAGTATTATCACAGGTCCCAATATGGCTGGTAAATCCACCTATATGCGGCAGACGGCGCTGATCGTGCTGATGGCACAGATCGGCTGCTTTGTGCCCGCCAAAAGCGCCAACATAGGTATTGTGGACAGGATCTTTACCAGAGTGGGAGCCTCCGACGATCTGGCGAGCGGCCAGTCTACCTTTATGGTGGAAATGAACGAGGTGGCCAATATTTTGAGAAACGCCACCGCCGACAGTCTGCTGATACTGGACGAGATCGGACGGGGCACGTCCACCTTCGACGGTTTGAGCATTGCCTGGGCCGTGATTGAGCATATCAGCAATCGAAAGCTCCTGGGGGCCAAGACTCTCTTTGCCACTCACTATCATGAACTGACCGAACTGGAAGGCAAGATGAGCAATGTGAACAATTACTGTATTGCGGTGAAGGAATGCGGGGACGATATCATCTTCCTGAGAAAGATCATCAAGGGGGGCGCTGACCGCAGCTACGGCATTCAGGTGGCGAAGCTGGCAGGGGTGCCGGATATGGTCATCGACAGGGCGAAGGAAATCGCGGAACAGCTCAGCGATAATGATATCACGGAGAAAGTACAGAGCATTTCCGTCGATGTAAAGAGCGAGGGCAAACCTAAGAAGCAGCCTAAGCTGGATGAAGTGGATCTGGCACAGATGTCCCTTTTTGATACCGTCACTGACGAAGATGTCATAAAGGAGCTGATGGAGCTTGAGGTCAACACTATGGCGCCCATTGATGCTTTAAACACATTATACAGACTTCAGAATAAACTGAAAAACCGTTGGCAGGGCGAAAAGAATTTTTAGTGCGCAGACTGCATGAGAAATTCAGGTTCGCTTCGAGGATATGAAGAGAAATCGATACGAGGATGATTATGACACAGATACATGTTTTGGATTCGGAAACGATCGATAAGATCGCGGCGGGTGAGGTGGTGGAGCGTCCTTCCAGTGTGGTAAAAGAGCTGGTGGAGAATGCCATCGATGCGGGAGCGACAGCTGTCACTGTGGAGATCAAAGACGGCGGGATCGAGTTTATCCGGGTGACGGATAATGGTGCGGGTATGGAGCGGGAGCAGCTGCGCACCGCATTTCTGCGCCATGCCACCAGCAAGATCGCGGATGCTTCCGATCTGATACGGATCTCCAGCCTGGGATTCCGGGGAGAGGCGCTTTCCAGCATTGCGGCAGTTGCAAAGGTGGAGGTCATCACCAAAACAGGAGACAGCATGACCGGCAGCCGTATCCTGCTGGAGGGAGCCAGAGAGATCGGGTTTGAGGAAGTGGGGGCCCCTGACGGGACCACCTTTCTTGTGCGGAATCTGTTTTTCAACACACCCGTGCGGAGAAAATTCCTGAAACAGCCTGCCACAGAAGGCGGATACATTGTTGATCTGATGGAGCATCTGGCGCTTTCCAGACCGGATATTTCCTTTAAACTGCTTGTGGGAAACCAAATGAAATTCCACACGTCGGGAAACAGGGACCTGAAGGAAGTGATCTATCGTATTTACGGCCGTGATGTTGCGGCGTCCCTTGTGCCGGTACAGGCACAGAGGGACGGCCTTCATGTGGAGGGATATCTGGGAAAGCCTGTGCTGGTGCGCTCCAACCGCAACTTTGAGATCTACTTTATCAATGGCAGGTTTATTCGCAGCAGTGTGGTGTCCCGGGCTGTGGAGGAGGGCTACAGGGAATATCTGATGCAGCACAAATTTCCTCTGTGTGTCCTTCACATTTCCATGGATACGGGCAGAGTGGATGTAAACGTGCATCCCACCAAGATGGATGTGCGGTTCAGCGATGCCATCGGTTTCAGCAGTTTTCTGATGGAGACGGTGCGCGGCGCGCTGCGTGACAGGGAAATGATCCCGGAAGCGTCGCTGGACAGCGATAAGGAATTAAGGGCGGCAGCGGAACGGAAGGAAGCTCCAAAAGAACTGACACCGGAGCCTTTTGAGCACAATCGTGCGGGAAACTATCATCTGGAAGAGGAATCGAAGTACAGGGCGATCGCCGCGGAAAGAAAGATCCAAACCCCGGAAATGCAGGATTTCATGCATAACCCTGTCTGGAACAGGGTAAAAATGTCGAAAAAACAGGCTGAAGACGGCGGTTTTTCATCTGAAATGACGGAAGACACGGCAAAGTCAGCGATTGCCGCCGAATGCGGGAAGCCTTCCGACAGCATCCCGGAGGAGGAAACGGAAGATTTTTTCACGGAAACTTCCGAACTGGCGGAGGACAGGGTAACGGAGGAAGCGGGGCAGATTGCAGATCAGCCGGCAGACGCAGGACAGCAGCCGGCTGAATCAGAACAGTCAGAAGAAATACCTGCGGCTCCGTCTCTGTCACAGCCCGAAACACCTGCCAATGAGGCTGCTGCAGCGGAACAGATGAATCTGTTCGAGGAAAAGATCCTGACAGCGGACAACCGTTCCCGGTTCCGGATCATCGGTCAGGTCTTTGAGACATACTGGCTGATACAGTTTGAAGAAAAGCTGATGATGATCGATCAGCATGCGGCGCATGAAAAGGTAAATTACGAGAGACTGATGAGACAGTACCACGAGAAAAACGTGATTTCCCAGACACTGATGCCGCCTGTGATCGTCAGCCTGTCCGGCCAGGAGGAAGCCGTGTTAAGGGAGCATCGGGAAGTTTTCGCCTCCCTGGGATTTGAGGTGGAACCCTTTGGCGGCAGCGAATATGCGCTTCGGGGCGTCCCTGTGGATCTCTACGGCTGCGATGAGCGGGAAATGTTTCTGGAGGTGCTGGATCAGCTGTCCGCAGGAACCGGCTTCGGCAATATCCGCGTGATAGAGGAAAAGATCGCTTCCATGTCCTGCAAGGCGGCGGTAAAGGGAAACAATCTGCTCAGCTTTGCGGAGGCGGAAGCTTTGATCGACGAGCTTCTGACTTTGGAGAATCCCTATAATTGTCCCCACGGCAGGCCTACCATCGTTACCATGACAAAAACGGAGATGGAGAGGAAATTCAAGAGGATTGTGTGAAAGGCGGGGGTTTTGTTCATAAGGAGGTGTGTTGGCACACCTCCTGGAAGTGGGCTGCTGATCCAACGGCCTGCCTGCTTTGCAGTAAATTGCATACAGTCAGGTCATTGAATTGCAACCACATAGGTGGAAAGATTTTTAAAAGTGAGAGGAATCCATATATTCTATGATGACAAAACAGAACAAAAGCAAACCTCCCATGATCGTACTGACAGGTCCCACCGCGGTGGGGAAAACCAGACTGTCCCTTGCCCTGGCGGAGGCCGTGAAGGGCGAGATCATCTCTGCGGATTCCATGCAGGTCTACAGGCACATGGATATCGGCTCGGCGAAGATCACACCGGAGGAGATGCGTGGCATTCCTCACCATATGATAGATATTCTGGAGCCGCAGGAGACCTTTAACGTGGTCATCTTTAAACAAAAATGTGAAGAGGCTCTGAAGGGGATCTATGAGCGGGGGCACATTCCCATTGTGACGGGAGGAACCGGATTTTATATTCAGGCGCTTCTGAGAGATATTGACTTCACCGAGAACGATGAGAGCACGGAATACCGCGCTTATCTGGAAGAGCTTGCCGCCAGGGAGGGGGCGGATAAGCTTCATGCGATGCTTCTGGAAGCGGATCCGGAGGCCGCACGGGCGATCCATCCGAATAATATCAAACGCACCATACGAGCTCTGGAATTCCATAAGCTGACCGGCGGGAAGATCTCAGAGCACAATGAGCAGGAGAGACAGAAGACCAGAGCGTATCATTCCTGCTACTTTGTGCTGAACGACCTGCGGGAGCGGCTATATGAGCGCATCGGACAGCGGATCGACGAGATGCTGGAACAGGGACTTGTGGAGGAAGTGGAGAAGCTGCGGGAAATGGGCTGCCATCGGGGCATGGTCTCCATGCAGGGACTGGGCTACAAGGAGATACTGGCTTACCTGGAAGGGGAGTATACCTACGGACAGGCAGTGGAAATACTGAAACGGGACACACGGCATTTTGCCAAGAGACAGCTCACATGGTTCCGCCGGGAAGCGGATGTT
>CAMWWF010000279.1 GCA_947177885.1 uncultured Lachnospiraceae bacterium | reverse complement strand
GATAGTTCTGGGGATTGTCGGGATAAAAATAGTTTTTCCGGTCAAATTTACAGTATCGTGTAATGTCACAGTTGGTCGCCAGTCCCACCGCCACCGCGTATTCCAGCACCTTTTTGTTCAGCACGGGCAGGGATCCCGGCATTCCGGTACAGACCGGACAGGTGTGGGAATTAGGGCTGCCGCCGAAAGCAGTGGAGCACCCACAGAAAATTTTAGTTCTGGTGGCCAGCTCCACATGAACCTCCAGACCAATGACGGTTTCATATTCTTTTGCCATTATTTGCACCAAATTTTATCCTTTCTATATTCCAATACCGCATGCGCGCGTATAATACCGGGCACCGCAGCGTCATTTCCGGATGCTTCTGCCTCCGCAAATGCTCTGGGCATTATCCCCTCGCATGCTCTTTATTACTTCCAGTTCCGCATGCGCGCATATAATACCGGGCACCGCAGCGTCATTTCCGGACGCCTGCACTGATCTGCTCAAAGGTATACGCCGTCCGGATCAGCTTCTTCTCCTGGAAGCAGTCACCGATCAGCTGCAGACCGATGGGCAGTCCCTTGCTGTCCGTTCCGCAGGGAACGCTGATGCCGGGCAGTCCCGCCAGATTGACGGAAATGGTGTATATGTCGCCCAGATACATCTTCATAGGGTCAGAAAGGCTCTCGCCCAGCTTCGGGGCGGTGGTTGGAGCCACCGGGCCCAGGATACAGTCGTATTTTTCAAAGGCCCGGTCAAACGCCTTTTTGATCATCGCTTTTACCCGGAGTGCCTTCAAATAATATGCGTCATAATATCCGGAACTGAGCACAAAGCTCCCCAGCATGATACGCCGTTTTACTTCCGGGCCGAATCCCCGGGAGCGGGTCTTTTTATACATCTGGTGCAGACCCTCCGCATCCTCCGCCCGATAGCCGTATTTGATGCCGTCGAACCGCTCCAGATTGGAACTTGCCTCCGCCGCCGCAATGGTATAATAAGTTGGAATCGCATACTCCACCAGACTTAAGTCAAACTCCTCCACAACAGCGCCGTTCTCCTTCAGCAGCTCCGCCGCATTCAGCACAGCCTCCTTTACCTCCGGATCCGGCCCCTCCCCGAAATAGTCTCTTGGAATGCCGATGCGCATCCCCTTTACATCTTTTACGAGGGCACTGGTAAAATCCGTGTCATCCCGCTTTACGGAGGTGGAATCCTTACTGTCATGTGTGGCAATGATCTCCAGAACCGCCGCGCAGTCCTCCACCGTCCTGGTCAGAGGCCCGATCTGATCCAGAGAGGAGCCGTATGCGATCAGTCCATAGCGGGACACGGTACCATAAGTAGGCTTCATTCCCACCACTCCGCAGTAGGATGCCGGCTGACGGATGGAACCGCCGGTGTCGGAACCCAGCGCGAAGAAGCACTCTCCTGCAGCCACTGCCGCCGCGGAACCGCCCGAGGAACCGCCGGGAACATGCTCCGGGTTACGTGGATTTCTAGTCACACCGTAATAGGAGGTTTCCGTGGTAGATCCCATGGCAAATTCGTCCATATTGGTCTTGCCGATCAGAACCGCTCCGGCCCTTTCCAGATTCAGCACCGCCTCCGAAGAAAATGCAGGTATAAAGTTCTCCAGTATTTTGGAGGAACAGGTTGTCAGTATTCCCTCCGTACAGAGATTGTCTTTGACCGCCACCGGCACGCCTGCCAGAGGACCTGTCATCTCGCCCGCTCCGATTTTTTCCTGAACCGCAGCCGCCTTGGCCAGTGCGGCCTCTCTCTCTATGGTCACATAACAATGATATATGCTCTCCGATGCCTCAATCTGCCCGAGCACCGCTTCCATGGCTTCCACCGCAGTAGTCTTCCCGGCTTTGATGGCAGCCCCCAGCGCCACTGCGGAGAGGGATAAAAGTTCCTCTTTTTCCATTCTGATACCTCCCTGTTCCATTCCGATTCCGTTTTGATTCCGTTTTCATTCTGATCCCATTTCGGCTCCGCATCCGCCCGAACAGTGCCGTTATCACCAGAGGGATTTGCGGACGCCCGGGCATCCGCAAATATTTCGGGCACTGATCGGACAGATACTTTTCCGTTGCCGCCTGCGGCAATTTTTCGCGTTCCTCTGTGTCTGCCCGTTTCGGGCCTGTGTGCTGTCGTCATCTTTTCCGCCGCCTTGCCTGCGCAGCCCGCTCCTGCGTCAAAGTGCAGTGGCTTTACTCGAATGTCCGGGGGACGACAAACATATCATCCTTTTCACCGGGCGCATTCCGCAGCGTCCTGCCGCGCTCATCCCCATTCGTCACCTCGTCCTCCCTGAATACGTTCTGTACCGGGAAGACATGGGACATGGGTTCCACATTTGAGGTATCCAGTTCATTCAATTTATCGATATGATCCAGCATCTCTCCCATGGACTTCTTGGCCGCTTCCTTCTCCTCATCGGAAAGTTCCAGCTTGGCAAGGATACTCACGTATTCTATTGTCTCATCACTTATCACATTTTCCATTACCATACTCCTTATTCTTTATATAGACTCTCGGAATCTCTTTGTGCCAGATTTTGCGACCATCTGCAATTCCCTGTGCAACGCTGCTCCAGAGCAAGACCCAATTGGGAAGGCATCGTGGGGCTGCGGTGGCCAAATTGGGGCGCAGCAAACCGCAAAGTGGGGCGTGCAAACCGAGAAAATGATTTTCCAAACACGCTCTAATCCCTGATCTTAATATGCACTTCCCGCAGCTGCTGCTCGGTGACATCGTTGGGCGCACCGCACATCAGATCCTGAGCGGAACCGCTCATGGGAAAGGCAATGACCTCGCGGATATTTTCCTCTCCCCGGAGCAGCATCAGCATACGATCCACACCCGGTGCCATGCCTGCATGAGGGGGCGCTCCGAACTGGAATGCCTGATAGAGAGCCCCGAATTTATTCTTTAAGGTCTCCTCATCATAACCGGCAATTTCAAATGCCTTTACCATAATGTCCCTGTCATGATTGCGAACCGCCCCGGAGGATAATTCGATACCGTTGCACACAATATCATACTGGTATGCCAAAATATCCGGTGGATCCTTCTTTTCCAACGCCTCCAGGCCGCCCTGGGGCATGGAAAAGGGATTATGTGTAAAGCCGATCTGCTTCGTATCCGGATCATATTCGTACATGGGAAAATCATTCACATAACAGAAACGGTACGCATTCTTTTCAATCAAATCCAGCTTCTCTCCCAGCTCATTGCGGATTCTGCCGGCGTAGAAGTTTGCCCTGTCTTCCTTATCGGCGATAAAGAAGATGGTATCTCCCGCTTCCAGTGCCGCCAGCTCCCTGAGCTCCGCCTTGCACGCATCGGGAATGAACTTGTCAATGGGCCCCCTATAGGAGAGTTCACCGTCAACCTCCAGATAGCCCAGTCCTCCCATGCCAAGGGATGTGGCAAAGCTCAGAAGCTTCTCATGAAAGCCCTTGCTCATCTCCGCATGTACCTTGATGGCGCGGACGGTTCTCCCTATAAAGGGCTTAAAACTGCATTTCTGGAAAAAGTCAGTCACATCAATGATGCGGAGCGGGTTGCGGAGATCCGGCTTATCACAGCCGAATTCCAGCATGGCCTGCTTATAACTGATAACGGGATAAGGAGCTTTCGTCACCGCTGCGCCCTCAGGAGCAAATTTCTCAAACGTTGCGGAAAGCACTTCCTCTCCCACTTTGAAAACATCCTCCTGGGTGGCAAAGCTCATCTCAAAGTCAAGCTGATAAAACTCTCCGGGAGAACGGTCCGCTCTGGCATCTTCGTCCCGGAAGCAGGGAGCGATCTGGAAATACCGGTCAATACCGGACACCATCAGCAGCTGTTTATACTGCTGGGGCGCCTGGGGCAGCGCGTAGAACTTTCCCTTATACTTGCGGGAGGGCACGATATAGTCTCTTGCACCCTCGGGGGAGGATGCGCAGAGGATCGGGGTCTGGACCTCCACAAATCCCAGTTCCGTCATCTTCCGGCGCAGAAAGCTGATGACCTGGGAGCGGAATAAAATGTTGTCTCTGACCTTTGCATTTCTCAGATCCAGATAGCGATACTTCAAACGCACATCTTCTCTTGTCTCCTTTGAAGTCATGACCTCAAAAGGCAGCTGCCGATATACCCTGCCCAGCACAGTGATCTCCCGGGCCTCCAGTTCAATGGTACCGGTGGGGATCTTCGGATTGTAGGTTTCCTCATCCCGCTTTTCCATCGGCCCGGAAATACTGACACAGGTCTCTTTGGTCAATCCTTTCAGCAGTTCCGCTTTCCGGATGACCACCTGCAGCACGCCGTACATATCCCTTAAGTCAATAAAGGATACGCCGCCATGGTCGCGGATGTTCTCAATCCACCCGGCCACACGGAGGATTTCTCCGATGTAGTGCTCGTCGATTTCTCTGATCGTAATGTCTCTGTAGCAATTTCTGACTGTCATAATACTCCTCTTTTCCCGCTGCTCGCGCACACAGATATCTCTGTGGCAGGCAGCGTGCTGGTGTCTCTGACTCTGCTTATTCGCG
>CAMWWF010000278.1 GCA_947177885.1 uncultured Lachnospiraceae bacterium | reverse complement strand
GTCTGGAATATAATCTGGAGATCCGCATGTACGCGGTGGCATTTTTCTGTATTACAGCCTGTTTTTATTGTTCCGGCCGTGTGATCGGCAGCGGGAAAAAGTCCGCGTGGACCGGCATGGTGCTCTGGGGATTGGCGGCAGCCTATACCCATTACTATGCGCTGGTGACGGCGGGAATGATCGTGTTCTTTACCGGAGTGGCGGTGTATATCAGGCAAAGAGGGAAGACCTGGCGAAAGGGTCTGGGAGCTGTCATCGCGTTTGTGCTGGGCTACGGTCCATGGCTCTTTTTCCTGTTTCGGACGATCCAAGAGGTTGACCGGAACTGGTGGACGACGGAAATCCTGGGGCTGAGCAGTGTTTTTGAGATCGTGCTGGGAGGTACGCGGATGGTGGAAGTCACGGCTCCGCTGCTGATTTTCATGGCAGTGTTAATACTGTTGGCGGATTCCGGCGTCCTCTGTGTGGAAAAGCGGAAAGAGACGGTTACTCTGGAGGTTCACACACCGGACATGAAAAAGTGGGAAGATGCGACCTTCTCTATCATGACAGGTTTATTTACCATTGCAGGAACGATCGTTTTTGCTTATCTTCTGTGCATTGTGCTGACCCCTGTGCTCATAGAAAGGTATATGTATCCTCTGAGCGCGGTCACACTCTGTCTGCTTGTGATATGTGGCAGCCGTGTGATGGAGCTGTCGGGGCGGCTGGGGCGCAGGCTGGGGTTATTGCACCTGAAAGGCTTTTGTAAGATGATCCTGGTATGTCTGCTCTGTCTCCTGTTTGTGAAGGGTATGGATAATTATCAACGATACAGTACACTGGTGTGGGAGCAGAAAGAAAAGACAGAGAAGACATTTGATATTATAGGTACGCCGACCCGGGACATGCAACTGGTGACGAACGGGGTCCAGCATTTGGGGTGGACGGTACTGCACCACTATTATGAAGATAATGATGTGGTGGATGGGGACTATACTATGGCGGAAGCGGATCGGTTTTGGTATTTTAGCCCCAATGAGTTGGAACAGGAAGAGCTGGAGGAACTGGAGCAGGGGGGAATGTCCGTAACGGTTTACGGGGAAAACCAGATTGCCGTGTATCCTTTCTATTTATATTATTTTGAAAGCGATAACAACTGAGCCGAAAAGCAACGGGAAAATGTTTTCGGCCGTTACCGTGGAAAGATACGCGTATGCGAAAGAGACTTTCAGGGGCTGTGCCGGGAATTTTGAGAAATTTTATACAAGTTAAAAAAAGTGCTTGACTTTTTATGATTTAGAGGTTATTATATTTAATGTTGTAGATGATGTGTTGCTGCAACAAATGTGCGTTTAGCTCAGCTGGATAGAGCGTTTGGCTACGGACCAAAAGGTCGGGGGTTCGAATCCTCTAACGCACGTTACCATGTGCGGTTGTGCACGTTACCATGTGCGTTTGTGTACAGTGTGCGGAAGAGGCGGAAATGTTGGCAGATACAGCATTTCCGCTTTTTTGTATGCAGATGAAAGTTTCTGCCGATCACTCTCGGCTATGCAGGAGCCGTATTCATGGCATTTGACTTTGTATCGTAAAGAAAGTATAATAAGTACAGTTTACCTTTGTATTCATATCAGATGATGGAGCATACAATGGAAAAGGAGACAGAAAGGCTTAGAAATTGTAAACGCTGCCTGACCAGAGAGATGGCAGAGCAGGAAGATTTTCAGTCCATGAGGGACTACATTGCAAACATGGACCCGGCGGTCAAAGCTGTGGAATATGTGTATGAGAAACGGCTTGCCGTCTGTAAGGAATGTGATATGCTGCTGCAGGGCATGTGCAGAAAGTGCGGGTGCTATGTGGAGATGAGGGCGGCGGCAGCGCAAAACAGCTGTCCATGGGGAAAGTGGCAGGATGGATGAACATGAGCGGAATAGTGTATGATGCGCGCAGGGTAAAAGCCTATGAAGGGCTTCTGGCGCTTGGAGAGTATGCGGGTAAGGATACGGAATGGCTGAATGAGTTGTGGGGAAAACTGATTCCGGATAATGGTCTGATGAAGGAATTTATGTTTTACCTGGATCATCATACTTTTTGTGATGAGGAAAAATGTCGCGGATATGGTTTGACGGATCTGTATGTGTGGCAGATGGATCGCTACAACCTGATTCGGGACAGCGGGAAAAATACGGAGAGCTGTAATAAAGAGGCAATGGTGCTGAATGCTTTTTACACAATGATCGAAATGAAGAAGGATCCCGATACCTACGTTCGCAGGCTTACCGCAGGACAGGGAATGGATCAGTTGTTATAGCATCTCCTGAAAACCGTATACGGGGTATATTTCAACTGTTGGAAATGTACTTTGGAGGTTTAAGCTGATGACATTGGAATGAAATGAATAGTAACGATCAGAGGAGTGAACAGTCAGATGACAAAACAGGAATTTATGGAGAAATTGCGTCTTGCCCTGACCGGAAAGGTGTCCGCAGGTGTGGTCACGGAGAATCTTCAATATTATGAGGATTATATCAATACGGAGATACGCAAGGGAAAAAGTGAGGAGGAGGTACTGACAGCGCTGGGCGATCCCAGACTGATAGCACGGACGATCATCACTGCCAGCACACAGGCGGATGCCGCCGGGGCAGGAGAATACCGGGAATACGGCAGGTCAGCGCAGTCTCAGGGAAATGAGCGCCGGCGCCTGCCAATATGGTTATGGCTGATCTTTGGAATGCTCATCGTGGTCCTGATATTCAGTGCGGTGGTGTCACTGCTGTCTTTCCTCTGGCCCATATTGGTGCCTGTCATCATCATTGTGGTCGTGACGGGGGTTGTGAAATTTTTCCGTGACTGGATGAATTAGGAAGTTCATTATGACTTTTTTTGTGATAAACTGTAGATAAAGATTGTGAGCCGCCGGCAAACCGACGGCCCACAATGAGGGGAGTATAAATATTAATATATAAGGGGTAGTAAGATGATGATAGGGGTTCATCACTTACAAGTTTATTATAGTACTTTCGTCACAAATTGGCAATACACAAATAGTGCTAAAGTACTAAGAAAAAATGTATAATTTTTTGTGCGTTTTGCCATACTACTTCCTGTAACCAAAAACTATAAGGAGCATGGAGTTAAGGATCACCTGCTCAGGGAGCGCGTGTTTCAGAAGATCCGCTCCTGTATGAAAGCCGCAAATGCGGCAGGATGTGAGGAAGAAAATGGATAATTGTAAGAACAGCAACCAGAACAACAATCAGAATCAGAACAATCAGAACAGCCAGAACAACAAGAATCAGAACAACAATCAGAACAAGAACCAGAACAGCCAGAATAACAATTACTAAGGTCTGTTCGGCGATAGGGACACTTCGGTGTCCCTATTTACATATCTGCGAAAAAATTGTATACTATAGCTGTATTTGCCTGACAAAGAACGAATGAACGGGGAACCTTATGCGTAAGTTTGAAATGATCGTTCCTTGCCATTTCGGCATGGAATCCATATTGAAAAGAGAAATTACCGAGCTTGGATATGACGTTACAGGGGTGGCGGACGGAAGAGTTACTTTCTGGGGTGATGAGGAAGCGTTGTGCCGTGCAAATATTTTCCTGCGGACGGCGGAGCGCATACTGATCAAGATCGGAAGCTTTCATGCAGAGACTTTTGAGGAATTGTTTCAGGGAACAAAGGATCTTCCCTGGGAGGAATATATTCCCGCTGACGGAAAATTCTGGGTGGCCAAGGCAGCCAGTGTGAAATCAAAGCTTTTCAGTCCCTCAGATATCCAGTCCATTATGAAAAAGGCCATGGTAGAGCGGCTGAAGGGTGTTTACCGGACAAATTGGTTTGAGGAGAGCGGCGAGAGCTTTCCCATAAGGGTGTTCCTGATGAAAGACGAGGTCACCGTGGGGCTGGACGGCACAGGGGAATCTTTACATAAGCGGGGGTACAGGAAGCTGACGGCCAGAGCACCCATTGCGGAAAATCTGGCGGCGGCATTGATCATGCTGACTCCGTGGAACAGGGACAGGATCCTGGTGGATCCCTTTTGCGGAAGCGGCACATTTCCCATTGAGGCGGCTATGATGGCGGCGGGGATGGCTCCGGGTATGCATCGAAGTTTTACGGCGCAGAACTGGCCGCATATCATAGGAAAGCAAAACTGGGAGGATACCCTGGACGAAGCGCGGGAGATGGCGAATCTGCATATTGATCCTGATATCCAGGGATATGATATTGATGACAGGATGGTGGCGATCGCCAGGGAAAACGCAAAGCTTGCGGGAGTGGACGGACTGATCCATTTCCAGAGAAGGGGCGTGGAACAGCTGAGTCATCCGAAAAAGTATGGTTTCCTGATCACGAATCCGCCTTATGGTGAGAGACTGCAGGATAAGGAAGATATGCCGGCGCTGTATCGCACGATCGGACAGCGGTTTGCAGAGCTTGACTCCTGGAGTATGTACCTGATCACCGCCTATGAGAAGGCGGAGCAGGACATCGGACGAAAGGCGGACAAAAACCGCAAAGTATACAACGGAATGATGA
>CAMWWF010000277.1 GCA_947177885.1 uncultured Lachnospiraceae bacterium | reverse complement strand
GGCATTATAACGGTTCAGATTGTCCACGATCGTGTTCTTGGTCATCAGGATCTGCCCTGCTATCTGATTATATTCCGAAAAGAGCCTCTGGTAGGTCATCATCAGCCTTGCCTGCCCCACCGCGGAACACGCCTGCTTCACCGCCATGGCTTCCGCCTGGCTCTCTGCATGGATCTCTTTCAGATGCATGGCATTTTTTCCTGCCGCGATGGCGCCGGAGGTGACCAGCACCACCTCTTTTCCCTGATTCCTGATGTCGCTGAGCTCCCGCACCAGCTTCTCCATACGGATATAATCCATATCGCCCGTCTCCTTATGGGTCAGGGAGGACGAGCCTATCTTTACCACAATTCTCTTTTTATCTTTGATCCGTTCTCTTAAGTCACTCATTTCTTCTCCATTCTGAGACGCCTGGCGCGAGGTATGCAGGCAGTTTCCCAGCCTTGTCTCCGCGTCTTTTCCATATGGTATGATCTGCATATCTGTAACAAATCAGATAGTCCCTCCCGCGAAGTCAATAATGCAATTTTGCGAGACCTGCGAGCGCAGTGTGTATTGCCGTAACAGTTCAGTGACCTGTCTGAACGGTTACGTATAACTGCCAGTACTATTCTACCCGATTTCATCCACTCCGTCAACGGAATCAGAAAAGACACCCGCATTCCTGCGAGCGCCCTGCCCATTGCTTTTTTACAAAACAGTGTAAATGAATAGTGATAACCTTACGGGCAAACTTATTGACGTTGTTTCGACTTATTACATTTCTTTGTTCGTAATATAAATATAAGCATCCTCAAGCGTTGCCTCACAAGAACTGCATTCAATTTGGGACTGCGTTTCACTGACCAATTTCATCTGTAATCCGTCCCCTACATACTGTTTTGATGAGATATGATATTCTTTTCCAGTTCCCTTGCCATCCCCTCCTCTTTCGTTTTACAGATCCAAACATGGCCTCTTGCCTGTTCAAAGCCTCCGTATTCTCATCTTCTGATATTTTTGGTACGATGCTGTGAAAGAAAGTCCATACTGTTTTTTCCTTCCATGATTCTGTCGTGATCATACTGCCCTTTGTGGTATAGCGTAACATATGATCATACTGTCTTCCACTTTGCGCATTTTTCAAGAATATCTTTGTATTCTCAGGATACGCCGTATGCCGTGTATGTTTTAATGAACGGCTGATTTTGCCGCAATGGCCTCCGCTACTCTCAGCCCGTCCATGGCCGCAGAGGTGATGCCGCCTGCATAACCTGCGCCTTCCCCGCAGGGATAAAGCCCCCTGATCTGTGACTGCAGCGTCTCATCTCTTTCTATGCGTACCGGAGAAGATGTTCTACTCTCCACACCCGACAGTATGACATCCTCTCTGTCAAATCCCCTGATCTGCCTTCCGAATATCTCCATTCCCTCCGCAAAGGCCGCATTACACTCCTCCGGAAGTATCCTGCTCACGTCCGCCCAGCAAAATTCTCCCCTGCACTGAGGCTGCAGACTGCTTTCAGGTGTGGTATCCGCTTCCATTTTTTTCACTCCGACAGCCCTCTGAAAGTCTCCATATCGCTGAACAGGAATCTTCCCGCCCCCCAGCTCGTAGGCACGCCGCTCCAAAAGCCTCTGAAATTCCACTCCGGCAAGCGGATGATCACAGCCAAAGTCCTCCTGTGTCACGGACACAATAATGGCACTGTTGGCATTGCGGCCGTTCCTGCCGCTGTAGCTCATACCGTTGACTGCCGTTCCGCCCGGCTCCGAGGACGCATTGACCACATATCCTCCGGGACACATGCAGAAAGAATAGACGCCCCTGCCATTAGATGCCTTCGCAGCCACCTTGTAAGGCGCCGCGCCCAGGCGTCCGTATTCTGTTTCCACACTCTCCGCCGTCTCTTTACAAGACAACGCTTCTCCCTTCTCCGATGTCTCCTTACAGAGCGACTCTTCTCCCTTCATCGGCATCTCCTTACAGAGCATCTTTTCTCCGCTCTCCGCTCTGCCGTACTGGCTCTCGTTGATCATGGACTGCAGATGCTCCACACGAAGCCCCACCGCGAAAGCTTTCGCCTCCATAGGGACCTGCTTTTCATAAAGCATATGGAAGGTATCCCTGGCACTGTGTCCGATCGCCAATACCAACTGCCGGCAGGGCAGACGCTCCTTTTCGTTTATCACCACACCGGTGATCCGCCCATCCTGGATATGTATGTCCGTAACCCGGCTCTCAAACCGCACCTGACCGCCCAATGTAAGGATCTCCCGCCGCATATTCCCCACGATGCGGCAGAGCACATCCGTGCCGATATGGGGCTTCGCCTCATAGCAGATACTCTCCTTCGCCCCAAATTTCACAAAGGTTTCCAGCACCTCTCTGTTCCGTCCGTCCTTATCCTTTACCAGCGTATTTAATTTGCCGTCGGAAAAGGCTCCCGCGCCGCCCTCGCCGAACTGCACGTTGGATTCGGGATCCAGTCTCCCCGTCTCCCAGAAAGATTCCACGTCCTTCTGTCTCTCCTCCACACACTTCCCTCTCTCCAGTATGACGGGGCGGTATCCGTGCAAAGCCAGATAGTAACCGCAGAATAATCCCGCCGGTCCCATCCCCACGATCACGGGAGGATGCTCCGATACCTCTGTTCCGGACTCGGGAAAACGGTATTTCACAATATCTGCTTTTGAAATCTGCAGTCTGCCTTTCATTTTCCTCAAAAGCTTTTCCTCTCCCGCCGCCTCCACATCCAATGTATAGGTGTAAAATATCTCCGGTTTTTTCCTTGCGTCTATGGACTGGCGCACAATCTGAACAGACCGGATCCCTTCCACCGGAATACGGAGCATGTCCGCAGCCTTCTCACGCAATTCCTGTTGTGTATGATTTATTTTAATCTTAACCTGATTGATCCGCAACATACTGATAACCATGCCTTTCCGCAAACTGCAAATCTGTGCCGTCTTCTGCGGCACAGATTCCTCTTCCCAATATTTTCTTTCAGGAAAGATACTGTCTCCTGAACATCTATCCCAAAGCGTGTTTGAAAATGCTGCCATTAACCGGAAAGGGAGACTGACGTGCTGACCGCATTACCGTCAACGTGCCGCCGCTTTCCCCGCCAGATAACCGCTGCACCACGCCCACTGCAGATTATAACCGCCACACTTTCCGTCCACATCCAGAATCTCCCCGGCAAAAAAGATTCCCGGCGCTTTGCGGGATTCCAGATTCTCCGTCACTTCCTCCAAGGGCACGCCACCGGCACAGACCTGTGCATTGTCAAACGAATTATGTCCGTTGACATGAAGCCGCCATTCCCGGCACAGTTCACAGACCCTTCTGACCGCCGCCGGATCAGCCGCTTCCGCTGACTCCCCCGGCCTCAGCCCTGCCATTTTGATAAACTGCAGCATCAGCTTCTTATGAAGCATCCCGGTGAAAAATTCCTCCACCGTCCTGCCCTTCCGCAAGATCTCTCTGTCCGCCTGTAAGGTCTCATATTCCTCCTGTCCGTAATCCGGCAGGAAATCCACCGTTACCTCCACTTCCTTCTGTTTCCGCAATATGTAATTCACCTGCCTGCTCAGCTGAAAGACAGGAATCCCTGAAATCCCGTAATCTGTCAGCTGCAGTTCCCCTCTCTCGCAGGCAATGCATTCACCGGCATTCCAGACACGGATCATGGCATCCGCCCGCACACCAGACACAGCCTTGAGATAGGGCTCACTGCATCTTAACTGTACCAGAGCGGGCACCGTAGGTCGCAGCTTATGCCCGATCTGCTCCGCCAACCGAAATCCGCTTCCGTCGGAGCCCGTCTTAGGCGCCGCTTTTCCTCCGCACGCAATAATCACACTGTCAAAATCAAAACTCCGCTCCTCGCTCCGCACTGTAATCCGACCATTCCTCTGTCCCGGCGGAAGCTGCACGCCCTGCGCCGCATACTTCCCGTGCTCCTTCCCTGACGGCAATTTCATGCCCTGCGCCATGGACTTCCCGTTCTCCTGTCCTGACGGAAGCTTTCCACTCCCTGCCACGGTCTGTCTTCCCTTCTGCCCGGATGAATTATGTCCGTTCCCAATCACTGCATCCCCGGTCAGGATCTGCTTCACCTTACACCCGCTGACCACCTCTATCTCCAATGACGCAAGTTCGTAGCGAAGCGCATCCAGCACCGCCGACGCCTGTTCGCAGGCAGGATAGAGATAACCGTTCTTTTCTTTCAGCAGCAGCCCGATCCCCTGAAAAAAGGAAACCGTATCCTCCGTGCCAAACCGTTCCAGACATTCCCTCAGAAGCCGGGGCTGTCCCGTGTAATACTCCTCCGGATCCAGCTTCCGGTTCCCCAGATTACACTTCCCGTTGCCTGTGGACAGGATCTTCTTTCCCACCCGGTCATTCCCTTCCAGTATGGTCACCGACACGCCCTGTCTCGCAGCCGCGATTGCAGCCAGCATACCCGCAGCGCCGCCGCCCACTATTCCTACCGTCTTTTTCATATTACCTCTCATTCTTCCCTGCCGACACACCGCCATCCCTGATCCCGCCGAACCGGCCTTATAGAATC
>CAMWWF010000276.1 GCA_947177885.1 uncultured Lachnospiraceae bacterium | reverse complement strand
GCTCATATCGGGAAAACGCACTCCCAGCTCCTCAATATTCTCGCCGATCAGGGGATTGGGCGCAAAGACGGCAATCTGATCCCTGATCATCATCAGGTCTCCCGGATGAAAGGAAGAGTTGACGCCGCCTGCCGCGTTTGTGAGGAACAAAATCTCCGCTCCTATAAGCTTCATGAGCCGAATCGGAAGCACCACATCACTGATGGGATATCCCTCGTAATAATGCACTCTTCCCTTCATGCATACCACCGGAACCGTATCAATATACCCGAAGATGAACCGACCGGCATGTCCGGGCACTGTGGACACGGGAAATCCCTCTATCTCACTGTAGGGAATCTCCGTAACCACCTCGATCTGCTCCGCATAGTCACCCAGGCCGGATCCCAGCACCACAGCCACCCTGGGCTGAAAATCCGTCTTTTTTCTCACGTTTTCCAAGCAGTTGATCAGCTTCTCATAGACTTTGTTCATAACCGGTTCCTCCTGTCCCGTGCCTGCCTCATCCATACGTTATCGGAAAGATCATTTACGGCCGGACATCCATAACGCGCATGATCTTCCGTATACTGCACCGATCAGGCGACTCTGTTTTCCCTTGATTTCCGCCTGTAATAGTTTATTCCGTCGTCTTCATACCGGTACCGACTCTCAAAAATCGCTCAGCTTGATGACCACAAAGTCATCACATATTTCTATGCAGTTATCCTCCGGCCACATCGCCATACATGTGCTGTGCGCCAGCGCCTCCTCCATCCGGTCCGGCCGGAGCTGGGCATAATCCGCTCCCAAAATATGGAAAAATCCCAGAATGCGTCTTGTGCTCCAGTAATCCAGCGGTTCCACGTAAGTGTCATAGTCGAAGAATGAGCTTCCGATGATCTCTCCCTGAACACAGGCATTGTTTGGTTCAAACTCCAGATTTCCCACGACCGCCACCGGAAGATCCCACCGGTTCACCACCTGTAGCTTTCTGATCAGCTGCCGGGCGATGGCCACATCCTGCTCATAACGGCAGCGGTCCGTATAATACAATGCTCCCGTCATCCGGGCCTGTTCCAGACTTCCCGCCCCGCAGATCAGGATCAGCACAGCCGCGGCGCACAGTGCAGCCTTTTCCCCTGAAAATGCTGCCTGCCGCAACAGCACCATGTTCAGATATGCCAGAAATCCTGTCATAACAGGCAGTATCAGCTGTGACCGCACAACCGGTATCCCCCCTATGATGACCGTCATCAAAAAGGGCATCAGCATCACTGCCAGATACAGAAATATCATCGTCAGCAGACTGCCCGTCTTCTGCCCGCGGTGCCGCCATAATACCCGCAAAAACAGCAAAAAGGATGTGACGCAGAGCAGCCCGTAGGTCCAGTGGTAAAAGATGGAGTCAGCACCTGTAAGCACCTGCCTGATATGATGAAAGATATTCCTTACATTGTCGAAAAAAGCTCCCTCTCCCCACATGATCTGCTGCTGCAGATAATCGGAAGTACTGAAAAAGATCCCGGTGACCGCCATATTGATCACAAATGCCGTCAGAAACAGGACCACATAAGCACCGGCCTTTTTCCATGATTCCCCGGCGGAAACGGCCTTATCCCCGCCCAGCGCCGCCAGGCTTTGCAGAAGAAGTATCGATACCACTCCAAAGATATAGAGCACAACAAATATCTGATAGCCTGAAAAGGTGATGAACAGCAGTGCCGTCACGGCAATAAACAGAAAAATATGTCCCCTGCGCTTCCTGTTCTCCACCCACAGAAAAGAGAGATACAATGCCACCGCCGTGAGAACAAAGCACAGACAGATTTCCATGCTCTGAAGGGAAAAATAGAGCTGCTCCACAAGAATGGGATGGGAAACCCACAGCAGTCCTCCCAGCCCCCAGGCCCACAGTCCGCACCCGGTCTCCCCGCTCCTGTCTCCCACATAATCCCACAGCAGAAAGAAAGCCGCCACTGCCAAAGTGAGCATGATCAATGTCATTGCCCCCGCAAAATAAGGATTAAAAGTAGAATTGCCCAAAGCATATTTTAAGAACACAAGCCCCTGGCGCCCCGTTGCCAGCCAGCCGCCGTAAAAATCGCGCCCCAGATGGATCAGGTCTTCCGTGTCGATCCCGATCACATTGGAATTTAACTTCGCGCCATGCAGTAAAAACACAAACAGTCCGACCAAAAAGATATGACTGCGATATTTCCCGATACCACTCACGATATCCTTCTTTCTGTCATAATATTTCTCCGCACCGTTTTTCAAGCCAAAGTTCTCCTTAACAAGAATTCCATATATAACCAACCCCATTATACAAAAAAACATATTAAAAAGCAAATTATTTGTTTTATGGACAATAATATGTTACTATATGTAGTAGTATTTTTTGAATTACCATATAACACGGCACGAATGCAAGGATTAAGATCACTTTATGAGAAAGAATACACAGAATACATTTTTACAGCGTATCCCTTCACAGACATTGCTTACCGTCTGTTTTTTTGCCATGTATTTTATTTTAGGGCTCTCTCTTCTGTTCAGACAGCCCTTCGGCAATCCTCCGGACGAATTCAACCGATATCTGATCCCGCAGTATATTGCGGAACATGGTACGCTTCCCAACGGCTTTGAAGAGTCCATCCGTATCCCGGCTTACGGCTTTTCCTACGCTTTTCAGCCTATTCTGCCCTATATGATCCAGGGATATTCCATGCGTCTGGTGGGTTGCTTTACCCAGGACCCGGATCTTCTGTTTTATACCGCCCGTATGGTGGATTTTATTTTTGGTCTGGTCATGGCGGTATTCCTCCTGCTCCTGAGCAAAAAGTGGTTCCGGAACAGATCGCTGCAATGGCTCTTCTGTTTTCTCACCATGTTCATGCCCCAGAGCCTTTTCCTGCACACCTATGTCAATACGGATTCCTGCTGCATGATGTCCATTGCCATCATGCTCTATGGCCTGACATGCTGCCTGCAGGATCATTTCCGCTACCGGTCCTGCCTCGTAATGTCTGTCGGCATCATTTTGTGTGCCCTGTCCTATTACAATGCCTACGGTTTTATCTTAAGCTGTATCCTGCTTTTCATCGCCCACTTTCTGTCCCTGAGTGACGGAAAACCCCGTCTGGACTGGAAGCCTTTTATAAAAAAGGGGCTTTTTATCAGTGTGCTTGTCCTGCTGGGGATCGGCTGGTGGTTCATCAGAAGCTATATCCTTTATGACGGAGATTTCCTGGGACTTCGCACCAGGGATCTCTGCAGTGAGCTTTACGGCAATGAGGACATGAAAGCGGATGTCCGCATCACTTACCGGTCCATGGGGCACACCATACCTTCCATGCTGTTCCAGTCGGATTTTCTGGTGCTGTCGCTGAACAGTTTTATCTGTATGTTCGGTCCCATGGTCATCACCACGGCTCTGTGGATCTATCGTTTTTACAAATTGCTGTTCTTTGTGGGGCTACTGGGAATCATGATACCTTTGTCCCGTCCGGAGCACGGATCAGAGGGGATCCATTTCACAGACCGGACTGCTCTGAACCGGTTCTTCCATGTCAATATGGCGCTCTGTATGCTGATTCCTTTTGTTTTAAGCATCATTTATTCCTATGGCATAGACTATCAGCCCCAGGGAAGATATCTGATGCCCATACTGATACCTCTCTGTTACTATTGTGTCCGCGGACTGGAAAAGGGGATCCGAATGCTTTGTATACTCATTCCCCGCCTGCCCGTTTTGAACAGAAAATATAAAGAGCCCGTAAGCGGGGCCATCTCTGACCGTCTGCTCACAGGCCTTTGCTCATTGCTGATCCTGCTGATCACGGTTGCCGTCTGCATCACCATATACGGGTATGCATTCCCCTACTACAACGGATTGTAGGCCGGCACAAAAAAACGTATATTGCTGATTGGTGACACGGGAACCAATGTCTTTAACGGCCGGATCTTTTGATGTGTCTCCATGTCCTGATCCCTATGTCCGGTTCCCGAATTCCCGGCACGGCGCTGCAGGATTCCGTAATCGGATATCTGTTATATAATGATGCATACCATACCGCCATTGCTGTCGTTTACGATCTTCTGCATGGTGTCCTGCAGTTTCATCTGGCTCTCTTCGCCGATGACCGCCACCTTAGCAGTGATTCCGTCATTTACAAGCTGTTCGATTGTTTTTCCGAAAATATTGGTATCCCAGATACCGTTGTCCTTGTCTGTCTGATTAATATATCGGATCAGATCATCCGCCTGTACCTGCGTGCCCACTATGGGAGCGATCTCCGTCTCGATATTTGCCCGGATCATATGGATGGAGGGACTGGAAGCCTTGATCTTGACACCGAACTTATTGCCATGCTTGATCAGCTCGGGCTTCTCCAGGACAATTTCGTCCCGGTCTGGCGTTACCACACCGTACCCTTTCATTCTGACCATATTTACCGCATCCAGAACCTTCGCGTATTCATGTTTCATGACCGCAAAACTCTTCAGCTTGCTGATCAGCTGATACTCATCCGCAATAGGCTCTCCCACCATTTCCGTCAGCATTTCGTAATAATAGGATTCCTCCACATCCAGCTGTACCCGGA
>CAMWWF010000275.1 GCA_947177885.1 uncultured Lachnospiraceae bacterium | reverse complement strand
CTATAAGATCGTATTGGGCGCAAAGCCTATCTGGACAGGGTTTCGAAATACTCTCTTTATCGAAGCGGTAGGTCTTGTGATCAATCTGACGCTGACATCCTTTGGCGCGTACTTTCTGACCAGAAAAAACGTTCTCTGGAAAAAGCCGGTGAACATATTGATCATTATCACCATGTATTTCTCCGGCGGTCTGATCCCCACCTATCTGACTGTAACCGGTTATGGTCTGGGTAACAGCATCTGGGCGCTGATCCTGCCGGCTGCCATGAGCACCTATAATATGATACTGCTTCGCTCTTACTTTTCCACCATACCGGACAGTCTGGCGGAATCGGTGATGATGGACGGGGGAGGACATTTTACGATCCTGTTCAAGATCTTCATACCCTTGGCTAAGCCCGGAATGATGGTAATGTTGTTGTACTATGCCGTATCTCACTGGAACAGCTGGTTTTCCGCGTATATCTATCTGCGGGATGTGGACAAAGCGCCTCTTCAGCTGGTGCTTAAGAATATGTTCGAGGAAGAATCTTCAGAACTGCTGAAGCTGATCAACAAATACGATAACTTTGACTCTTTGCAGGAGACTGTGAGAGCTGCCATGATGGTGGTTTCCACACTGCCGATCGTATGCCTGTATCCTTTTTTACAGAAATACTTTGAGGGTGGAATCATGATCGGTTCTCTGAAAGAATGATCACAGACGGAGCCGTAATGAAAAAGTTTTTAAAAGACGTAAACAGAAAAATAAAAGGAAAGACCATAATTACCTGGTTTATTACTTTCATGGTCATCTCTGTGGCCCAGTTTCTGGTATGGATTCTGGCCACGGAGACTGTGGTCCGTATAGTGAAGCGCCAGACCAATGAGGTATACAGCAAGGCCTTGAATATTCTGGTTCAATCCTATGACAACAGCATGGAATCTGTCCGTTCCATGCTGAATGTCATGTCTTTGGACAAGAATATCCAAAAGTCAATTGACGGATCCGGGGATGTATGGCAAAATGAGATTACCAGACGGAACCTTGCTTCCTATAAAAGTCAGTATTCTTATATAGAAGATATTTTTATCTATTATATAGAGGAAGAACGTGTTATTTCTTCCAATACAGTGGTGTCCGCGCCTCTGTTTTTTGATGTCTATGGGGACATGGATGTATCCTACGGGGAATGGCAGGAATTTATGAGGCAGGATTTCTCCAAACAGGACGTGTCGCGGAAGAATGGGGCGGGGAAAGAGACGCTGTGGATCCTGCATACATGGTCTGCCGAGAGCGATTCCCGGGCGGTAGTAGGCGTAAAGTTTAATACAGCTTATGTACAGGGGCTGGCGGACAATTTCAGCGAGGACAATTATGTGGGTGTGACCATCCGTAACGAGTATGGCGACCTTGTGGTGGAATCCGGGAATATGGATGACATAAGGCAGGAGAGAAAGGTTGTCAGGACGGGGGAAAGCAGCGGATGGACCTATACCGCCTATATGTCGGACAAGGGCATCCGGTCTTATGAGAAAGGCTTTCTGCCCATACTTTTTATCTGTTTCGGGGCGGAGACGCTGGCGCTTGCCTTTGCGTGCTCCTATTTTCTGAGAACGAATTACAGCCCCTTTACGGAGCTGATGGAATATGTGAATAAGCAGAATCCCAGAGAAATCACGGACGGTTCCGAATATGTGTATATTCGGGATTCGTTTGAAGCGATCGTAAAGAAGGCCAGAGAGGACGAAGAAGAGATCATCAGCAAGCTGGACCGTCTGAGGATATACCAGTTGATGCATATCATGAAAAACGATATTCCCATCGAAAGAGTGGACAGGCATATTTTGGATGAAATGCAACTGAGTTATATTTTCGGTTACTGCGCGGTCCTGTTGATATCGGGAGAGATACGGGATTATGTGGAGAGGTGCAGGGACAGTTTTGCGGTCATGCAGAAAATGGGGTTGGGAATGCGGAAAGACAGTATTCTGCACGGATGCAGCTTTGTCCATGAGGATATGATTGTATGTGTGTTCAGGCTGGATGAAGAACCTGAGGCGGTAAAAGAGAAGCTGGTATGTCTTTGGGAGAAGACGGAAAGGGAGATTCCGGAGAAATGTGTGATGGCGGTGAGTTCTCTCCAGAAGGGACGTAACCGGCTCAGGAAAGCCTATGAGGAAGCACAATTTGCCATGCAGGGCGCCAGGGGGCTGTTTCTTACGGGCATTCTCCTGTATGACGAGATCAGGGGCAGTGTCAGGGAGTCCGTCCGCGACAACAGGGATGAATATATTGTCAGGCAGGTACAGGAATATATTCAGCAGCATTATCAGGATCCGGATCTGAATGTAGGGAAGCTGTGCGAGGATATGGAAAAATCCGTTTCTTATGTCTCCAAGCTTTTCAAAGAGAAAACGGGGCAGAATATTCTCTACTATATTAATATGGTGCGGATTGAGAATGCCAAGAAGCTTCTCAGAGAATCCCGACAGGACACCGGAATAGGAGAAATCGGGAAAGAGACCGGTTTTACCAACAGTAATTCCTTTATCAGAATCTTCAAAAAGTATGAGGAGATGACTCCCGGGAAGTATAGGGAGTTGAACTTACAGAACATGGGGGACAGGGAATAAGCGTGTGAAGAAGCTCTGAATCACAGAGCGCGCTGAAAAATGCTTTGAGAACATGGTATTCCCCGTCATGTTTTAATAGGAAGCAAAATGCGTTCCGGTATGAGGAGGTTGAGATGAAATATTATCATATTACGGAGACTCCGATGCGCATATACGGTCTGGCAGTGGCGGACAGGGTGAATCGCAGATACTGGAAGCTGCCGCCGGAGATATTGGAGCAGTTTCCCCAGTATGAATTTCTGGGAAGGAGATGTGTGGGAGGTCGTGTGAGATTTTGTACGGATTCCGACAGTCTTCTTGTCAGGATGACGCTGGCGGAGACGAAGGAGGATATCAATATTCCTCTGTCCGGGTCCGGGGGAGCGGATATCTACCTTGGAAAGGGGAAGGAAGCCCGTTTTCTGGGATATGTGGCGCCCACCGTGCATGTGATGCATGAGATCACGGAGGAGAAGATGTTCCGGATGCCGGGCAGCATGGAGACGGTTACGGTCAACCTTCCCAGAAATGATCATCTCCTGTCCATGGAGATAGGGATCGAGGACGGCGCTGTCATGAGGGAAGCACCGGAATATGATATACCTAAGCCTATTGTATTCTACGGTTCTTCCATTACCGAGGGCGGATGCGCGTCCCGCCCCGGGAATGCCTATACAAGTATTGTCAGCAGATGGCTTGACGCGGATCATCGGAATATGGGTTTTTCAGGCAGAGCCCGGGGAGAAGCGGGATTTGCGGAGTATCTGGCGGGAATGAGGGATATGAGTCTGTTTGTGATGGACTATGATCATAATGCTCCCAGCCCGGAGCATCTGCAGGAGACGCATGCTCCCTTTTTCCGTATTGTCAGGGAAGCACAACCGGAGCTTCCCATTGTGATCCTGTCGAGACCTGACACGGATAAGTTTCCGGAGGACAGCAGAAGGAGAAGGGATATCATCCGTCAGACATATCTGGATGCGGTGGAGTCGGGGGACCGGAAGGTGTGGTTCATGGACGGAGGAGCTTTCTTCGGACCTGAGGGGCGCGGGGAGTGTACCGTGGACGGCACGCATCCCAACGCGCTGGGCTTTATGAGAATGGCACAGGAGCTGTATCCGCTGTTGTGTGAGATTTTAGGGAAAACGTTGTAAAATTTTGGCAGGGACGAGTTTGTATATCTAAAAGCTGATGTGTTGTTTTAGGCATAGTCAGGAAATGAATGATGTGTCAGCATGGTATTGTGGGTAGCAGAGGAAAATTTATGGTACGAGAAGCGGAGAGGGAAGATTTAAAAAAGATATTGGAATTGTATTTATGTCTGCACGAGGAATCGGTTCCGGAGCAGTCAGAGCACCTGCAGCATACATGGAATCAGATATTGCAGGATGACTGCCATCATCTGATCGTAAATGAGGTGGATGGGCAGATCGTGTCGTCCTGCGTATGTGTGATCATTCCAAATCTGACAAGGAAGGTACGCCCCTATGCATTCATTGAAAATGTAGTGACCCGTTCCGATTTCAGGGGGAGGGGGCTGGCATCGGAATGTCTGGACTATGCCAGGGACGTGGCCCGGAAGAGCAACTGCTACAAGATGATGCTGCTGACGGGGAGCAAAGAAGAAAAAACATTGGATTTTTACAGGAATGCGGGATATAACAGCACGGATAAGACGGCTTTTGTACAGTGGCTTGACTGAGGCGCTGAGGAGAGAGGCAGAGCGAACGGATTGTTTATGGTTAATAAATAAGAATTGTATGCGTCCGCAGCGGCAGATTCCGGTCAGCCAGCAGCTGGAACGTAACAGTTTAGTGACCTGTCTGCTACGATGGAACCGAAAGGATAAACAGACAGAGAAGAAGGAATATTATCATGGAATGTAAAATATTTAAAGTAAATGAATTACAGCAATACAAATTCGTGGTAGTGCTTTCAAAATATCAGGGAAAAATTCTGCTCAGCAGGCATAAAGACCGCACTACATGGGAG
>CAMWWF010000274.1 GCA_947177885.1 uncultured Lachnospiraceae bacterium | reverse complement strand
ATAGAGGGTTTTTTATAGTTTACTGTAAATTATATTGAATTGCAGTATAAAAATACAAATTAAAGGAAAGATTTCGGAAAAGGTTCTGACAGGCGGGATTGGCTCATAAAGTGATATCTGTAGAATATGGTGATCAGAAAGTAGTCATATTTTGAAGATATTTTGCTGGAGGGGCAATCCCGTTTTGCATTTATATGCAGATTGCGGAACATCTGCCGGACAGAAAGTAACATAGAAGCGATTTTGCTTCATTTAAAATGGTATAAGTTTTCAAAATGAAGCATCATATTGATTGGTTTCAATATAGGAGGAAATGATGTTTTCTACAGAGTATTATGTGGAGATTAAGAATGCCTTCGACAGACAGATGGCATTATTGAATCAGCGCTGTAGTGAATTGGTATCTCATAGAAGGGAAAACGAAAAAAATGAAAGCGGAGAGCGCATATCTGAATTGTCGGGACAGCTCCTTTATGAGAAAAAGGAGGAAATCATGGACGCTCTGGCAAGGTGTACAGAGGATGAGGCTCAGGCTCTCACTTTTCTTTACAGCGCAATGCCGATAAGCGACCTTCTGGATTATCCGGCAGGCTTATTCATGGCTTATGCGAAGCACGGCGTATTTTTGTGGGATCAGGGGGCATTTGCAGGGCGCGTACCGGAAAAGCTTTTTGCCAATTATGTCCTGCATTACAGGATCAATAACGAGGATATTGCTGACACAAGGGGATTTTTTTATGACCGAATAAAACAAGCCGTTGACTTGAATGCCGCATCTTCCGGCAACATGTATGATACAGCCATTGATGTGAATTACTGGTGTGCCGGAGAGGCAACCTACCGTTCCACAGACGAGAGGACACAGAACCCAAGAACCATGTACGGTACCGCCGTGGGACGCTGCGGGGAAGAATCCACTTTTGCCGTGACAGCGTTGCGCAGCATAGGAATCCCTGCCCGCCAGGTCTATGCGCCTCTCTGGACCCATTGTGATGACAACCATGCCTGGGTAGAACTTTGGTGTGACGGCAAATGGTACTTTCTGGGAGCCTGTGAGCCGGAGGAAGAGCTGAACAGAGGATGGTTTACAGGGCCCGCTTTCCGGGCTGTTATGCTGCATTCCAGATGGTTTGGAAAGGATGCGCCGGAGGAGAGACAGGTAGGACCTAAGGGTATGGCGAGAGTACTGAACCACATGGAACGTTATGCTCATACCGTGGAACTTGAAGTGAAGGTTGAGGATGGAAACGGTATGCCTGTCCCCAATGCAAAAGTAGATTTTCAGGTGTTGAACCATGGCGCTTTCGGGTCCGTGGCCGTGGTGTATACAGGTTCTCACGGAGAGGACTGCGGAATTGCAAGACTGACGACTGGTTTTGGGGATCTGTATATCAGTGTTTCCGCAGATATTGATCCAGATTCCGGAAAGGCATGCGACGGAAAAAAGATTGCGGGGAAAAAGCTGTATGGAGAGACAATGGTTTCTCTGGTTAAAAATAGCACGGCAAAATGTAAGATTGTGCTGGGATCTGCCCCGGAATGCCGGGAAGGATGGCAAGATATGGATCTCCATGCACCGGGTACAGGTAGTAAATATGACGGCGTACTGACGGCAAAGCAGCAGGAAGAAGGAGAAAAGAGGCTGGCACAGGCAGCACAATACCGGCAGAAGAAGAACGAAAGCTTTTACGATGCTAGAGAAGCCGGAAGGGTTCTGGGGCGGTTTGACGGGAAAGAAAGAGAAGAAGTAGAGGAAATCCTGTACAAAGCACACAGCAATATAGATGAAATTGTGCGTTTTCTGGAGTGGGATGCAGACTGCTATCTGTCTCCAGTTTATCGTGTGCAGCAGGGGGAAAGCAGGAGGGAAAACGGAAAAGAGAGCTGGAAGCGAAAGGTGTTAAATACCCTGTGGGAAAAAGACCTCTGGGATATCAAGGCCGATGTTTTAACAGATTGCTGTATCAATGCGCTTGCCTATGCGGAAAGTATGCCAGAGGAGATATTTTACAGATATCTGCTTTGTCCCAGGGTGTCCACCGAAATGCTGCAGCCCTGCAGGACAGCTTTGAAAAAATATTGGGAAACGTACACGGATGACAGGGTAAAAAAGTCTCTGAGACAGGATCCGGGCTGTCTTTTGGAGCTGGTGGATCGGTGGGTTATCTCCATACCGGAACAGGAGTAAGAGGGCCTGATCACTTCTCCTCTTGGATGTCTCAGAGGCGGCGTGGGGAGCAGGCATTCCAAAGAGGTGCTCTGTGTCAATCTCTACCGTGCGCTGGGCATTCCGGCAAGGCTGAATCATATTGACGGCAAGGTGGAATACTGGAAGAATGGAGAATTTGTAAGCTGCAACGGAGAAGAGAAAAGCTGTACTTTGACTTTATGTGAGGACGGTACGCTGAAGCTGTCTGACTGGGAGCATTATTCGCTGGAACGTTTTGAAGAAGAAGGTTTCCGACGATTTGGCTTGTGGGGACAAATGCTCCATACGCAAGGCAGTGAACTGGAATTGGATGTAACCCCCGGTATATACCGCATCGTAACTACGAATCGTAAAAAAGACGGCGATCAGTTGGCAAAGATGGCTGTGTTTGCACTTCAAAAGGGTGAGAGCCGGAAAATGACAATTTCCATGAGAGAGATACCTTTGGAAGATATGCTGACTCATTCTAAGGTGGAAGATTTCCCGCTGAGTACGGTAGAAGGAAAAAAAGATACCGAAATGTTGTCTGCACTTACAAATGGAGGAAAGGCATTGTTCCTGTGGCTGGGCGTGACCAGGGAGCCAACAGAGCATATTCTGAATGAACTGTGTGACAAAAAGGAAGAATTCGCTTCTCTGAAGACACCGGTCTATGCGATCCTGAAGGGACCTGAGGATCTGGAGAATGCCACCCTTCGCCGCGCTTTGGAGGCACTGCCCACGATCCATACGCTTCTGGACGATTTCGGGGAGAATTACCGAAAGCTGGCAGAAGCAGTGGGACAGGAACCCGGAAAGCTTCCTCTGGCTGTGATTTTAAACGGGCGGCAGGAATGCATTTACAGTGATGCTGGATATAATGTTGGGCTTGCCGATATGCTTTATAAGATTTTGGTATGATAATCTGACACAACAGACCGGATCAACAGAACTGCCGCAGAGAAAAATCTGCGGCAGTTTGACTGTCCTGATTGGTAATGCAGGTGATATCGGTATTTATGACGGAAATACCGTAGTTTTCCCGTCTGAAAAAATAGCCAGCAGATGCTTCCCGTCCGCCGAGGGACAGGTGATCTCAAAACTGTGAGGCGTGGTATTCAGCCTGTATTCCAGTTCCCTTACTGTCCGGTTTTCTTCACAGGGACTGATTTGGATCAGCGTCTCTTTGAGCTGTTCAAGACTGTCTGCATAATGCCCATTTTTGTCAAGACATGCCTGCTGAGCATAATAAAGCTTGCGCAGCTCCCATTTGCGATATTCATCCTCAGGGATAGCGTAATCCTTCTCTTCCTCTCCTTTGCCTGCAAAGAAGACAAAAGCCCAAAGCTCCGGATAGTGGATATTGATCACGCCGGTGGGAGCCCACACCCAGTTGTCCTCGGGAAGAGGCAGTCCGGTTTCCTCTGAGATCCGTTTCTGAAAAGCGCCGTCCTTCACATCCACCTTCCACTGTACTCTGGAAAAATTGACCCTGTAGTATTCTCCGGAGACAGGGGGACGGCTTTCTTTTGCACATTCCTGCAGGGCGGCAAAGGGCAGAACCACTTCCACGGACCAGGAGCGGCTGTGCGCTTCAGGATCATTCAGATTTCCGTCTATGTGTACGGCTGTACGCATCCCATGAAATTCAAAACCGTTTACTGGCTTTCCGCCGTCTCTGTAAGCCTTGGTCAAGAGCAGATCCCAGGTGGTGTTCAGAGCATTCATTTCATATTCATAATAAGCCTGGGTATCAGAATCAGGATCAATGAAGATCTCAAAGTCATTGTCATTGAAGATGACGGAGTCATGTTCAAGTAGATGTGCCCAGATCTCATCTCCCTCCAGGATTGCGCCGATGTAGAGATTCTCCTGATCCCATGCCAGTTTTGCGCGGGTTCGGAACCTGGGAACAGGGCGGATATCCCCTTCAATATCCGGAAAATCATCGGTAAAGGGAATTTCCCTCCAAAAATCCTTGTCCAGACTTCCGTTCAGATGAAATGGCTTGTCGTTATAGCGGCAGGTGTAAACAGGCGGTCGGAAACTTACAGCCGGGACTGGTATACGGTAATTTGTACTCATTCTGTAAACCTCTCTTTTTGCTGGATTTGTCCTGATTATAGCATTTTGTATAAGGGATGTAAATACAGATCCCATGATTTGTTTTTTAAGGCTTTGTATGTTAGTGCCAAAAGATCTTATTCTGTGAGGGAGCCTCATGCGCGTTTTGCATCAGATTTTGGGACAGGCGCATAGAATGAGCGCTTTTTTGCCCGGTTCATGATATGAGGAATGCCTATATTCTATAGTGTGTATCCATAAGGTAGCAGTGGTTGATACTTCATATTTTATCTCAAAGGAAAAAACATAAGTTAACAAAAGATAAAATTTACCTTGGTATAATT
>CAMWWF010000273.1 GCA_947177885.1 uncultured Lachnospiraceae bacterium | reverse complement strand
AAGGAGTAAGATATGGCTGAAGATTTTAATACGGAAAGCATGCTCGACATGTATGTTTTTGAGAATGGCCAGCTGCTTGAGAGAGTTCAGGAGATGGTACTGGAACAGAAGGATGCGGAATGCTTTGATGAGGACAGCATAAACGAGATATTCCGGACCATGCATACCATCAAGGGCTCTTCCGGCATCATGATGTTCGACAATATCACGGCTATATCCCATAAGCTCGAGGATGTGTTCTTCTACCTGAGAGAGTCCCATCCTGAGAATGTTCCCCATGTGGAGCTGGTGGAGCATGTGCTGGAAGTGGAAGATTTCATCTCCAGTGAAATGGAAAAGATCCGCAACGGAGATGCGGTGGACGGTGACCCGGCCGCCATTATAGCGGATCTGGACAAATTCCTGGAGAAAATCAAGAACGGCGGACAGGAGGCAGGCGCAGAGCCCGTGCCGGAGAATGTGCATGAGGAGCCGAAGCATTTCTACATAGCGCCGGTAGCCACCAGCGCAAGCCGGTTTTATAAGATTTTCATCACCTTTTTCCCGGAGACGGAAATGGCGAATGTCCATGCTTATAAGACGGTCTATGCATTGAAGGAAATAGCGGAGGATATTCTGTATTCGCCGGAGGACATTCTCACGGATGAGAAGAGCGGAGAGATCATCATAAAGGAAGGGTTCCGCATTCTGCTGCAGGCCCAGTGCACCGAGCAGGAGGTGAGGGATCTGATCGGTATCGGCTACGATATCGAAAAGGTGGAAGTCTACGAATGCGACGCGGAGCAGTTCCTTCTGGGCTTTGATTTCGGCGATCAGCCTTCCGCACCCAAGATCGATCTGGAATCCACTGTGGAGGAAATAGAAGCAAAGCAGGAGGAAGCCCAGAAAGAGGAGACCGAAAAGAAACCTCCGGAGAAGAAAATCGCACCGGGAGATTTCGTGGTTCAGTCAAAGGAGCCGGGCAAACAGAAGAAGCTGGCCAAGGATAAACCCAAGGGTGAGAAGGCTTCCTTTATCAGCGTCAATGTCAGCAAGATGGATCAGCTGATGGATCTGATCGGCGAGCTGGTGATTTCGGAATCGGTGGTGCTGCAGAGCTCGGATCTGAAGGTTCCCGGGCTGAACCTGGATAACTTTAACAAGGCGGCGGCACAGCTGGCTTCCATTTCCACCGACCTGCAGAATGTTATCATGTCCATGAGAATGGTGCCCCTGACCAATACCTTCCAGAAGATGAACCGTATTGTGTTCGATGTGTCCAGAAAGCTGGGTAAGGATATCGAGTTTGTGATGGTGGGGGACACCACGGAGGTGGACAAGAACATCATTGAGCATATTTCCGATCCCCTGATGCACTTGGTGCGGAATGCCGTGGACCATGGAATTGAGCCCAACGAGGACCGCGCCCAGAGCGGAAAGATGGAGAAGGGCAGGGTTACCCTGGCAGCGAAAACCGAGGCGGGCAAGGTGTGGATCAGCGTGGAGGATAACGGCGCGGGGCTCGACAGGGAGAAGATTCTGGCTAAGGCAAGGAGACAGGGGATTCTGGATGACGGCAAGCCGGATGCGGCATATACGGATAAGGAGGTCTACCAGTTTATTACTCTTCCCGGATTCTCCACAAACGAAGTGGTCACCGAGTATTCGGGGCGCGGCGTGGGCATGGACGTGGTGGTTCAGAATATTCAGGCTATCGGCGGTACGCTGGAAATTGACAGCACGCCGGGATTTGGCAGCACTATGAGCCTGAAAATCCCCTTAACGCTGGCCATTATCGACGGTATCGTCATGGAAGTGGGGACTTCCTCCTTTGTGATGGAGACAGGCGTGATCAAGCGGTTTATCCGTGTGAAAGAAGATATGATGATTCACGAACCCAACGGGGACGAATTCGTCATGATACGGGGGGATTGCTACCCGGTGATCCGGCTGGGCAAATGGTATGGCCTGGACGAGTATCAGGAATCGGTGGAGGACGGCGTTATGCTGATTCTTGAGGTGGAGGACAAGAAAGCCTGCCTGTTGGTCGACAAGCTGGTAGGGAAGCAGGAGATTGTGGTAAAACCGATTCCTTCTTATATCAAAAAAGTCAAGGGGCTGTCAGGCTGCACACAGCTTGGGGATGGCAGTATTGCTCTGATATTGGATGCTCCCGGGCTTGTGGAATAAATTGTTACAAAATGTAAAGAAAGGAACGGTGTGTCTATGGATCAAACAAACAGATTGCTGGGGCAGAACGAAGAAAACAGTCCCGGTGTAGACCAGTTTGATACGCAAAAGGGGAAATACATGACCTTTAAATCGGGCTCGGAATATTTTGGTCTGGAAATTCAGTATGTACAGCAAATTATCCAGTTTCAGACAGTCACAAGGATTCCTGAAACGGAGGATTACATTAAGGGCCTGATCAATCTGCGAGGCAAGATTATACCGGTTGTGGATGTAAGGGCGCGCTTCAAACAGGGACCCTGCGAATATAATGACAAGACCTGTATTCTTGTTATTAATGTGAAGTCTACGACGGTGGGGCTGATTGTGGAGCAAATTGCGGAGGTAGTTCAGCTTTCTGAAGAGAATATTCTGCCTCCCCCCAGTATCGGACGGGCTGACAAGGGACACAACAAATATGTGTACGGTATCGGCAAGGTCGGAAATACCGTAAAGCTGCTGTTGGATCCTGAAAAGCTGTTATATGACGGGGATGCGGAACAGGATAACAAAAATCTAAATAATGATGAAGAATGAGAGGTATGGAACAATGAAAGACATGAAGATGAAAACAAAGTTGATACTGGGTTTCGCTGTACCTATTCTGCTGACCATTATCACGGTGCTGCTGGGCGTATTTATCACAAAATACGCCGTCTCTACCATCAGTACCATGAACGAGGAGGGAGCGCAGGGGATATCCGAGGGATTGGACCAGCTGGTCGCTTCCATCAGTCAGCTGAACGAAGACGGCGCCACGGGCATCAATGAGGAACTGATGAAGTTAAGCGAGCTGAGCGAAAGCGAGCGCAACAAGCTGATGGAGTTTGTCAACTCCGGAAAGGACAACAGAGTTACCGTCCTGAAACAATATGGGGAGCAGCTGAAGGCATATGTCGAGGAAGGAAAGGATGAAAGAGTCTCCACTTTGGAGAGAACCATGAGTATTTCCAACATCATCAATTTGGTGCTTCTGTTTGTTTCCGTTGTAATTACTATTTTCATTGGTTCCGTCCTGATCAAGGCCATCGCGCGTTCTGTGAAGCAGCTGTCGGATGCGGCCGGGGAAATTGCTCTGGGACGTGTCAGCAATCTTGAGCTGCAGAAGTATGCCAATGATGAATTCGGCGACTTGGTGGATGAATATACCAAAGTGATCAGCAATATCAAATACCAGGCAAATATTGCCGAGGAGGTATCCAACGGAAATCTGACCATTACGGTCAACCCCGCCTCCTCCGAGGATGTATTGGGTAATTCTCTGAAGAAGCTGGTGGAGGACAACCTGAATGCACTGTCCAATATCAGTGATGCGGGTTCCCAGGTTACCGTAAGCTCTTCCCAGGTGGCAAGCGCAAGCCAGGCGCTGGCACAGGGGTCTACACAGCAGGCCAGCGCAATCGAAGAGATTACAGCATCCATCGATGAAATCGCTGAGAAGACCAGGCAGAACGCAGAGCAGGCAAATTCCGCGGCCGGTCTGGTGGAGCGTGCCATTGAAGATGTGAAGAAGGGCAATACGCAGATGCAGAACATGGTATCCGCCATGGAAGATATCAATGTATCCTCCGAGAGTATCTCCAAGATCATCAAGACCATTCAGGATATTGCGTTCCAGACCAATATTCTCGCCCTGAATGCGGCTGTTGAGGCCGCAAGGGCCGGCGAGGCAGGAAAGGGCTTTGCAGTGGTGGCAGAAGAGGTGAGAAGCCTTGCGGCAAAGAGCCAGGAAGCGGCGGAAGAGACAGCAGAACTGATCGAAGATTCCATCGGAAAGGTGAATGCGGGCTCCAAGATTGCAGACGACACGGCGAAGGCCATGGAAGAGATCACCAAGGTGGTTCAGGACAGCGAAATTATCATCAACGGCATTGCGGAATCCTCCAATTATCAGGCAACTGCAGTGGCACAGATCGAGCAGGCGATCAGCCAGGTATCCCAGGTGGTACAGACCAATTCCGCCACCAGTGAAGAGTGTGCCGCGGCCAGCGAGGAGCTGTCCAATCAGGCATCCAGAATGCGCGAAATGCTTTCCATTTACAATCTGGGCAATGGAAGTGCTGCTTCCAAGAGCTCTTCGGGATATTCCGCTTCCGCATCCAATGCGAACGAGCAGGTAATCTCCCTTGGAGACGGATTCGGTAAGTATTGACTTATCATTTCCGGAATCAGAACGCTGTAAAACAGAATCCGGAAGAGAATTTTAATCTGAAAAGAGCGCTGTGCAGTCATTCTGCAGCGCTCTTTTTGCAAGCATATCTTGCTAATATGCCTGTGCTGTGTTAGAATAAAAGAACGTGATTTTAAGACATACTTTTCGGGAGGAAACTACATGGAGTTTGTACAGCATAAACCGCAAAGAGGTGTAAAATTACAGCCGCTGGATATCAT
>CAMWWF010000272.1 GCA_947177885.1 uncultured Lachnospiraceae bacterium | reverse complement strand
GGAGACCTGGATCACCTCCCGCATGGCCCATGTGTACAGCATCGGCGTTCTTCTGGGACATGACGGCAGCGGGGAACTGGCGGATGCCGCTTTAAAGGGGATCAGAGGAGAGCTTCGAGATGAGAAGAACGGCGGGTTTTATGTGGGGGTGACTCCCAGGGGTGAGATCCTTCCGGGAAAGCAGTGCTATGCCCATGCCTTTGTGATACTGGCAGCGTCCTCCGCTCTTCTGGCGGGAAGAGAGGGTGCCGAAGAATTATTGGAGGAAGCGCTCGGCGTATTCGAGCGCAGATTCTGGAATGAGGAGGAGGGACTCTCCCGGGATACCTGGAATACAGAGTTCACGATCCCGGATGCCTATCGCGGCATAAACGCCAACATGCATACGGTGGAAGCCTTTCTGGCGGTGGCGGATGCGACGGACAAGGAAAAATACCGGATAAGAGCAGGGCGTATTATCGATCATGTGGTGAGGTGGGCATCCGAAAACCGGTGGAGGATACCGGAACATTTCACAGAGGATTGGAAGATCCGGCTGGATTATAATGAAGAGTGTCCTGCCGACCGCTTTAAACCTTATGGGGCTACGCCGGGGCATGGCATCGAGTGGGCGAGACTGATCATCCAGTGGGTGTTATCCGCATATGCGGCGGACGGGCGGAATACGGAAAACGGCGTGGAGACCGGGGACGAACGGAGCGGGGAAATATCCGTGGAGACGAAGGACAGGCAAAAGGCGGAGCGCTACATAGACGCGGCGGAAAAGCTTTATCACAGGGCAATAGCGGATGCCTGGAATGTGGACGGAGCTCCCGGTATCGTATACACCACGGACTGGGAAGGAAAGCCGATCATCCATGACCGGATGCACTGGACACTTGCGGAAGCCATAAACACATCGGCAGTGCTCTACCGTGTGACGGGGAAGGAAAGATATGCTTCCGATTATGCGGTATTCCTGCAATATCTGGATGAGAAAGTACTGGATCATGTAAACGGTTCCTGGTTCCACCAGATGGATGCGGAGAATCGGGTGATCGGGACAGTATGGCCGGGAAAATCCGATATCTACCATGCGCTGCAGGCGACACTGATTCCCTATTATGCACCGGAATGCTCCATTGCAGCGGCAGTGAAGAAGAACCTGTTGCGTCCCGATCAGAGACGGGGATCGCACAAGGCGGAGCGTGTACCTGAGTAATATTTGCAGGAGATATTTATGAAGATACTGATAGCGGATGATGAAGATTACACCAGAGAAGGTCTGATAGAGGGAATTGACTGGGAAGAATTCGGGATAGATGAGATGATGCAGGCGGTAAACGGGGACGAGGCGCTGAAGATCGTGAAGTGGTTTCGACCGGATATCGTGCTTACGGATATCCGTATGCCCAAGATGGACGGCATTGCCTTTGCGGAGGAAATGCTGAAAGCGCTCCCCCAGAGCAAGCTGATCTTCATCAGCGGCTATATGGAGACAGAATATCTGAAAAGCGCCATATGGCTGTCTGCCATTGACTACATCGAGAAGCCCATAGACGTGGAGCAGGTAAAGAAAGCGCTGCGGAAAGCTGTGGATCAGATTGCAAGAGAGAGAAAGACCAGGGAAGTGGACGAGGGCAACCGGGAGTTGCGTCAGCAGAAGCTTTTCGAACTGCTGACACACAGAGACAGCGACGGAAAGACGGTGGAGAAATTTGCAGGGGAAGTTGATTTCCCGCTGAACGGAAAATATGTCTGTGTGGAGGTACAGTTTCCACGGTGCAGGAAAAATTCTGGTACGGAAATGGAAGAGGTTCTGGAGATGATCCGGGAGATAGAGGGGAAAGCCATAGGCATATGGCAGGATAATGCCCTTTTTGAAGTGATCATCGCCTATCCGGTCAGGATCAGTTACCGGCTGGGCCCTCTGTATCAGAGGATCCTGGAAAACTGGCCGGAGTGCAAGGTGGCGGCAGGGATCGAGGCCGGAGGCTACAGGAATATCTATAACAGCTGCAGGACTGCAAGGGCGGCAATGAACCGCGCGTTCTACCGACCCGAGCAGAGGATGTATGAGATCAGTGAATATATCCTGCAGCAGAAGAGGTTTATGGAACCGGGTATTTACGGTTCCTTCCTACGGACACTGCTGGAAGGGCCGCAGAAGACGGCGGAGTGGTTCCGCGATCTCTTTGAGGATCTGTATTCCAGGGAATATTATCAGAAGGAGCAATTATATACACTGATGGTATCTCTGCTGACGGCGGTCTTTAAACAGTTTCCGGAAAGCTATGATAATCTGCCCCGGATCCGGGGGGAAGAGCAGCTTCAGGCACACCTGATGGAAATGGACAGCCTGCAGGAGATCCGGGATTTTACGGAACAGATCCTGGGACATGTACAGGAGCGGGAAGAGCGGCTGTCAGGCTATGGCAGGATCATCCGGGGGGTGATGGATTATATTGCGGAGCATTATGGGGAAGAGAGTCTCAGCACTGCGCAGATTGCGGAACATTTCCACTTTTCACAGACATATATGAATGTTATCTTCAAGCAGGAAGCGAAGGTAACGTTAAAGCAGTACTTGAGTAATTACCGGCTGGAGAGGGCGAAGAAGCTGTTGGAGCATGATTATATGAAGATTACGGAAATTGCGGAAAAGTGCGGCTTTGCCAATGCCAATTACTTTGCGAAAGTATTTCGGGACGCCACAGGCATGAGCCCGATGGAGTATCGTGACAGAAAGAAGGAGTGATCTATGGAGAAGATCAGGGAGCGGTTCCGGAATGCGTCCTTGAGGAGCAAATTCCTTCTGCTGGTGATATTTGGCGGAATCCTGCCTCTTGGTATTGTGATAGCAGTATCCTTTTCCGCCGTCAGGATGCAGACGGAGGAGAGGCTGATCTACGCGTTGAATCAGGGATACAGTCAGGTGTATCAGGCCGTGGGGGACAAGCTTTCCCGCGTCCGAAACATGTCCACGCTGTTTGCGGTCAATGATATTGTCAGTCCCATGCTGTGGGTTGAGGACAGGGAAATGGATATGGCGGAGCAGCTCATGCTTTTTGAGAATATCAATTCCTATGCGTTCGGATTGGAAATGGCGGTGGAGGACAGCAGTATTGTCTTTTATATTGAGGATACCTATCCGGTAGCGAATACCTGGAGCAGCCGGTTCCGTCCCCTTACGGATGCTTACGGCGCGTCATGGTATGCGGGGCTTAAGGAGAATAACGGGCGTCCGCTCTGGGTTTCGGCGGACGGGGGAGGGAAGAACGGCGTTTACGCATCCCTTGTCAGGGAAATATGGAATCCGGACGATTACAGTCAGACCATCGGCATACTTGCCATTATGACGGAAAAGAAAAATCTGGAGGGAATGCTCCGGAGCTCTTACCGGGAACAGGTCATGTATCTGGAAACGGCGGACGGGGTCATACTGGCGGCCAATGTACCGGAGGAGGAATTGCAGCGGCTTCCCCTGTGGGAGAGAAGCGTGTCTGACCATGAATTTAGAAGTGTGACTGTGGAGGAAGTATCCTGCTATGCCAGAAGCAGCCGGATCGAAGATTCCAATGTGTACCTGGTCTCTCTGATCCCGAAGCAGGCTGTCCGCAGAGGCATCAATGTGTTCAGCAGTAATATGAGTATTGTGTTCCTTGGCATAAGCCTTCTGGTGCTGATCGTGATGGGAATCATGACAAAGTCTGTAACAGCACGCCTGAAGCTGCTGAAAGAGCAGATGCTCCGACTTCGGGAGGGGAATATCTGTAAGGTGGAGAAGGGGCATTCCATGGATGAGATCGGTCAGCTCATCGATAACTATAATGTGATGGTGGACAGAGTGGAGGAACTGCTGAAGGAGCAGTATGCGCTGGGGCAGAGTAAGGTGGAAGCCGAACTGAAGGCCCTCCAGTCCCAGATCAATCCTCATTTCTTATATAATACGCTGGATATGATCAACTGGATGTCCCAGAAAAAGGAGTCGGACAATATCCGCAGTGTGGTACAGGCAATGTCACGGTTTTACCGGCTGACGCTGAGCAAGGGGAAGGATATTGTGTCCATCCGGGACGAAGTGGAAATGTGTGATGCTTATATGGAAATACAGAAGAGACGGTATAAGGGGCGGATATGCTATGAGGTCGAAGTGGATGATGAGATCCTGGCCTATCTCATTCCGAAGATCACTCTGCAGCCCTTTCTGGAAAATGCCATAATCCACGGAATCAATGAAAAAGAAGAGGGCCGCGGCAGGATCATTCTGAGCGGATGGATGGAGGATGACAGAATTACTTTAAGCGTGACGGATGACGGGGAAGGCATGACGGAGGACGACAAGAAGAAAAGCCATCAGGGCAGCCACTACGGCATGGCAAATATTGAGCACAGACTGGAGCTGTTTTTCGGCGAAAATATTCCCGTGCAGATAGAAAGCTCGTTGGGGATAGGTACCTGTGTGATCATCATCATTCCCATGAGAACGGACACGGAAGAGGTGGTGGAGCATGAAGGGTAAAAACAGAAAGTGGCTGGCCGCGGGAGTGATCTTAAGCGCCCTCATGCTTCTGTCAGGCTGCGGCAGAGAGACGGGGCAGGAGGAGAAAGAGGAAAAGAAAGAGGCCATCGT
>CAMWWF010000271.1 GCA_947177885.1 uncultured Lachnospiraceae bacterium | reverse complement strand
GCTGAAAATTGACGATACAAATATAGATTATCCTGTCATGCAGACGACCGATAATGAATATTATCTTGACCATAACCTGAATCAGGAATATGATAAGAATGGGTCGATCTTTATGGATAAGGATTGTGATGTACTGGAACCCAGTACGAATTACATATTATACGGGCATCACATGAAGAGCGGTCAGATGTTCGGAAACCTGGACCGGTACAGCAGTGAAAAGTACTATGAGGAACATCCTTACATCCAGTTCGATACAATATATGAGAAGGGACTCTATCAGGTCATGTATGTGTTCCGCTCTCATGTATACAGCGAGGAAGAGATCGCTTTCAAGTATTATCAGTTCATTGATGTCAACAGTGAGCAGGAATTTAATTCCTATATGCGGGAGATGGCAGAAATGTCATTTTATGATACAGGGGTGACTGCAGAGTATGGGGACCAGCTGCTGACGCTTTCCACCTGTGATCATCAGGAGAAGGACGGCAGATTTGTAGTGGTAGCGAAGAAAATCGCAAAGGAGTAAAGAAGATGGCGAAGGCTGTTAAGAAAAAGGGTAAAAACAGAAGACTGAAAAGATCGGTAAGGAAGACGTTAGGGGCGTTGTTCCTTGCATCGGCTCTGGCTGTGGCGGCGATCCCCACAGAGGGGCTGTTGGCTGCGGACGGAGATGCGGCGCTTCCTCCGACGGCGGCCAGAGTGGATCGGCCTCATACCGGAGGGGCGGGAGACACGGATCCCATGAAGGTGTCCATAGCGGGATTGAAGGAAACGGTACCCACCGGCAGTGCATGGAGTAAGACGGCTATTCCGGACGTGACAGGGTCTGAATTTGACAATAAGGTATATACCAGTGAGAATCTGAACCTGCAGTTTGTGGTGGCTAATATGCATACCCAGAATGCCTATGCTGTGATCGTAGGATACAATAACCAGATGCAGCAGAATAATGTGGGAGATAAGCTGACCATCCCCAGAACAGTGGACGCCTATACCACTTTTATGGGACGTTCCTGTGCCATAGGCGGAAACAACGGAGAACTTCTCTTTTACCGGGCGCAGGTAGGTACGGAGGATACGGTCAGCGGTAATGATATAGTACAGGTACCTCATTATGAGTATCGTCCCTGTCTCTTTGACAACATAGCAACCTGGCAGACACAGGAGTATGATGAAAATACAAACCCTACAGAGGGACTCTTTTTTATCAGTGGACTGACGGCGTATAATGATCCAAACTACAGGTTTGATGACGACGGTGTGCCATACATGGCAGATGGATCGCCAATACCTGAGAGTACATGGAGACGGGCACAGAGTACTCTGACCCAGCGTATCAAGGGAATACCGGTATATTACATCGGAAATCAGTATGTGAATGTAGGGGCTACCAGTAAGACAGAGGCGCAGGATGTTACTCCTGAACACGGCATCTTCAGCGGTGCAAATGTGAATTCTCTGGTGGTGGAGCCCAACCTGGTGGGGATCGGCAGTTATGCTTTTGCCGGAACCGATATCAAGACGGTGGAGCTGAGTAACACTATCAAGGAGATTGGCAATTATGCTTTCAGCGGGTGTCCCTCCCTTTCGACTTTCAAGATTGATGACACGGCCACCAGCGTGGTGATCGGAGATCACGCATTTGCCAACTGCGCT
Organism: uncultured Lachnospiraceae bacterium; assembly: GCA_947177885.1. The sequence continues at coordinate 2,957 of CAMWWF010000271.1, read as the reverse complement.
TCCCTGGTGGAATTTGATGCGAAGAAAGTGATCAAGATCGGCGATTCGGCTTTTGAAGGCTGTGGGCGGCTTGCAAGAGTGAATCTGCTGATCGAAGGAGATACCGGCGCGCTGCAGAATCTCGGCTATTATGCTTTTGCCGCATGTACCAGTTTGAAAGAGATCGTTTTCCCTGTCACATATGCGGAAGTAATACCGATCAGCACTTTTATGCGCTGTATCAGCTTAAATCACATTTATGCCACAGGCAACTGGCCTACAATGAATTTTGAGGAAAAGGATAAGGACTATTATTCTTTCGAAAATTTCCGCTTGGATTGTGCTGCCGACTTTTACTTTGAGGGCGCACGGGGCTGTGATTTAGAGACAACAGTCGTACCGAATTACTTTGCTTATAAGTTTACCGGTGAGGAGGTCTACGAGAAGAGGGTTCCGGACGAAGCATCCAGACAGGATGACGGCAGCTATAGATATAATGCTACTTTTCAGGTGACACGCGAAGGACAGACCAATATCGGAGCAATCACACGTGTTCAGATCGATCCGGGACTCCAGAATCTGAAAATACCGGGTGTCGTAGGTCCCTTATCGATCACAGCGATCGGCGAAGGCGGTTTTGAAGACAACTGCGATCTGACCAGTGTAGTCATTCCTCCTACTATCACAAGTATCGGAGTCAGAGCATTTAAAGGATGCCATAACCTGAATTCTGTGATCTTTGAGGATGCATCCAAGATCAGCCGCGCAAATATCGGAGCGGATGCTTTTGCAACACAATCTTTGGGCACAGGTCATAACTGTAGTCTGAGTTCTGATCCAAAGCTTTACTTTACGGGAGCGGTTCAATCGGATGTAGGACCATTCCAGTATGCTATGGATAAGGATGTATATATCAGTGCAGGCAGTCAGACTCCTACGCATATTACGTATTACAGCGGATGGCCCAGCAATTTGACTGTGGAGAACGTGGACGGCGTGGCAACATTGACCAATTATCCTACGATTCAACAGCTGATGCAGCAGGGAGGCTCATTCAATAAGGATAATTATCCGTATTTTACAATGAATGAAAACTATGAGCCGGCTGCCTATGTTGCCTTTTACAAGTATTTGGGAATGGATGCCAGTCAGCAAAGCAGCCTCGAAAGCTTTATTACGAACAAATATCCGGATTATGATCTGCAGTTCGGAAGTCTCAACGGGTACGAGACAGAGATCATTCAGAGTACATTGAATGTCCTGATTCCGGAAGGTGTTGTAGCAATTGAAGAAGGTCTGTTTGACAGACTGGAAGCGGAGGGTGATTACAAGTATCTGCAGAGTACGGGAGATTTAAGGCAGGATACCATTACCAGCGGGGATGCGGTACCAGTAGACCGTCTGATCTCTACTAAAACAAATCAGCCTCTGGGTAAGACTTTTACCGTGAATTTCAGGGAGATTACGGCGGATAGCTTTGCCAACTGCAAGATGCTGGAGACTGTCAATATCGGTTCGGGCACGGAGAGTATCGGGGATCATGCTTTTCAGGACTGCAGCTTTCTGGAGAATGTCAACATAGGTCCAAATGTGAAGGAGATGGGTATAGCTCCCTTCATCAGATGTAACAAGCTTGACCGGGTGAATTTGAATTATATCCAGCCGAATAATAACTTCCTGTGTGAGGAAAGTGTACTCTTTGGAAGGGCAGCGGACGGATCGGTGACTAAGATCATTGAATATCTGAACGGAGCGGATTATCAGGTTCCTTCCAGGGATGTACTGGCGAAGACCACAGAGATCGCACAGGAAGCTTTTAAGGATACAAATGTGCAGACGGCGGATTTCAGTGAATCCTCTATCACAACGGTTCCCAGGTATGCCTTTGCGAATACCAAGAGCCTGCAGAATGTGACGATTCCTCATACTGTAACTGCCATAGAAGGATTTGCTTTTGAGAACAGTAACATAAGATTTTTATATAATATTCCTTCGACTCTGTACAGCATAGAGTCAACGGCTTTTGACGGAGTGCCTAATTATTGTACTCTGTACAGCCCGGAAGGATCCATTGCGCAGAGATTTTCTCATAATAATCCGGATCATCCGAACCTGAAATGGCAGAAAGAGACAGAGATCGCTTATTATACGATCAATTTCTTCTATGAGGATGCGGAAGGCAACAAGGTTTATGTTCATACGGAGGAAAATGTGAAGGCGGGTGATTCCGTGGACGTAGACAGATTGCTGAAGGAAGGGGCATTTGACGAACTTCCCAAAGAGATTAACGGTCTGGTATTTAAGAGAACATGGCTGCCTAAGGATAACTATATAAATGTATCCGGAGATACATCTACGCTTGAGGTTCGTGCTGTATATGGTGAAGCCAGCAAGCATACCATTACTTTCCTGGGTGAAGATGACTCTATCATCGATTCGCGAGAAGTCTTTGTAGGCGGAACTTTATACATTCCTCCTGCGCCCCTTGTGGAAGGGAAAACTTTCAGCGGTTGGCGTTATATAGGTCCGGAACTGCCGGGAACGTACACACTTGACGATATCGATACCGTTGAGGATGACATGAATTTCCAGGCTGTATATACGCTGAACGGCGGGGGAGATAACCCCGGAGGAGATACCCCTGGGGGAGATAATCCCGAAGGAAGTAACACCGGAAGCGGAAACGGATCTGGAAATGGAAATGGAGACGGCTCCGGTAATGGTACCGGAAGCGGAAATGGCTCCGGCACCAATCCGGGAAATTATTATACCCTGACTGTCATTAACGGTCACGGTTCCGGAAGTTATGTGGAAGGAACACAGGCTATCATTTCTGCCAATGATCCTGCAACCGGAATGGAATTCAGTAACTGGACCATCGATCCCGCGGGAACCAAGATTGCAAGCACCGGCGAATCGGCTAAGGTCGTTACCATGCCGGCAGCCAATGTTACAGTGACGGCTCATTACCGGGCAAA
>CAMWWF010000270.1 GCA_947177885.1 uncultured Lachnospiraceae bacterium | reverse complement strand
GGCCGGCACACAGGAGTCGATAGAGTATCAGGATATCATGGGACTGACACAGATCATCACAGCCGGCGAGGTGGCAAAGATATTAGAGGAACATGTAATCAAAATGACCCGGATGGTGGCGGAATGCATCAAGGAATTAAATGGTGATAAATCTGTCAGCGCTGTGTTCGTGGTGGGGGGCGGCGGCATGATCCCCGGCTATACGGAGCATCTTGCGAAGGAGCTTGAGATTGTAAAAGAGCGTGTGGCTATCCGCGGCCAGGAAGTCATGCAGAACATTCAGTTCGAGGTTGAAAATCCCCGCAGGGACGCTATGATGGTGACTCCCATCGGCATCTGTCTGAGCTATTATGAACAGAGTAATAATTTTATATTTGTACAGTTTAATGATAACCATATCAAGCTGTATGACAACGGCAAACTGTCCATTGCCGACGCTGCGGTGCAGGCGCAGTTTTCCAATGAGGATCTCTTCCCCAAGAGGGGAACGCCCCTGAACTTTACCGTAAACGGAAAGAGCAGGATCATCCGGGGCGAGCAGGGCGAGACTGCGGTCATTCGGCTGAACGGAAATTTTGTGGATCTCTATGCCCAGGTACATAACGGAGATATGGTGGAAGTGACGCCTTCTACCGCAGGGGTGCCGGCGGCCATGGAACTGGGAAGACTGCCGGAATTATCGGAGCAGATCCACGTCGTTGTCAACGGGACGAAGATCAGTCTTCCCAAGACTGCTTCCGTCAATGGCAATACGGAAAACGAATATTATCAGATCAGGGAGAAGGATGATATTCAGGTGCGGAACTGCTATACCGTAAAGGAAATCGCCGGGTTTATGGATGTGCCCTTAGGGGGAAAGATCCTGGTCAATGATATTCCCGCAAAACCGGATACGAAGGTCTATGAGAATTTTACTCTGGAGTGGGATGTCAATGCAGTGCTTACCTATGCGGATCTGGAGGAGGAGACAGAGGAAGAACTGGAAAAGCGTCGTGTGGCCAGGGAAGCGGCGGCGGCAGCAGCCGCAGCCGAGGCGGAACAGAACTTTATCAACGCCATCAATAATATCAGCGGTATTCCTGATCCGGTGCCATTGGTTTCACCTGAAATGCCGGTCGGCGCAGGACTGCAGGGATATACCGGAGCACCGGGCACTGTGGGTGCCCAGGGAATGGCCGGTGCGCCGGGTTTTGCAGGCGGACAGGGAATGGCAGGGGGCTCAGGCCTTGGCGGAGTGTCCGGTACCGCGGCATCTTATGCGTACGGCGGACAGGCGGCAAACGCTTCCGGGGAAGTCCTGAAGGTGATACAGGAGGAGAATGCGGGCGGCGGGATCGGGGCGGTGACCGTATATGTCAATAAGCAGCCTGTGGTAATGACGGGCAAAGAAAGCTATGTCTTTGTGGATGTGTTCTCCTTTATCGATTTTGACCTGAGCGCTTCCGCAGGACGTGCCATTGTGACTAAGATAAACGGAAGGCGTGCGGAATATATGGAGCCTTTAAAGAACGGTGATATCATAGACATTTACTGGGAAAAAATTTAAAACATCAGAATCTGCAGAAATACCGCCTGTACGGCGGAATTGGGAATGGTTGAAAGAATTCACGTCAACCTGTATATTTGAGCTTATTCCCGCATGGGAAGAGCGTGGATGGAAAGGCACGGGTATATTAATGAGGTTATGCAGTATAGCGAGCGGGAGCAGCGGAAATTGTGTCTATGTCGGTTCCGAGGCCACTCACTTGCTGGTGGATACGGGGATCAGTGGAAAAAGAGTGGAGCAGGGATTAAAGGGGATCGATCTTTCCCCGAAGGATCTGGACGGCATTCTGATCACCCATGAACACGCCGACCACATCAGTGGTCTGGGCGTGATCACAAGGAAATATGAGATTCCGGTCTACGCCACGGAGGGGACTATTCGGGCAATGTTTGATGGCGGAAGTCTTGGAAAGGTGGAGGAATCCTTATTTCATCCCATAAAGGAGGATGAAAAGTTTATTTTAAAGGATCTCACCATCAATCCCATGCATATTTCCCATGACGCGGCGCAGCCGGTTGCATACCGGATATCCTACGGAAATAAGAAGGTAGGAATCTGCACGGATCTGGGAGTATACAATGATTATACGGTGGAGTCTCTGAAGGGCATGGACGCCATTCTTCTGGAAGCAAACCATGATGTGAATATGCTTCAGGTGGGTCCTTATCCCTATTATCTGAAGCAGAGGATCCTGGGGGAGAGAGGACATCTGTCCAATGAGAATTCAGGAAGGCTCCTCTGTCGGATATTGCATGACAGATTAAAGACGATCCTTCTGGGGCATCTGAGCAAGGAAAATAATCTGCCCGAGCTTGCCTATGAGTCTGTCCGCATGGAGATCAATATGGACAAGAATCCTTACAGGGCAGGAGATTTTGATATCCGGGTGGCAAAGCGCAGCGAGGTGTCGCCGGTGGTTTTTGTGTGAGGAAGAAAGCTGCCGGGATGACCTGATAACGGATAGAGGAGCTTCCATTGGCAGAGCTTTGGAGAGATGAACGATGTGGGGAATCTGTTTTGATACGCTGATATGTGATGGAAAGCTGTACCAGAGAGCCGTTGAATATGAAGTCTTACCGGACAAAGGCACGGCATATATATTAAAGCCTGTGAGCGGTATTATGATATTTGTTGAGAAAATAGAACCTGTGGACAGACCGCCTGCTTTTGTCTATGGTGAAAAAGTTTCTCCTGTCAGTCATTCTGATTGGAAGGGCAGCATCAGAGACATTATCTGGCATTTTAAGGATAACGACTACAATTATTATATTTCTGTGGGCGGCAGAAAAAAGAGCAGACGGTACTATTCGGCTGATTTACGCAGGTTTCCCGTTTAGAGCCCACAGTCTTCAGGCATTCTGCAGCAGAGTGATAAAGTGCTGTGTACTTTGCAGAGCATTATGAAACATACAGTGTTTTCAAACACGCTCTGGGGTGGTTCTGAATGGTTACAGTATAATTATTAAAGTGCGCGGAATGCGCAGGATAGGAGAATCAGATGAAAAGAACGATCATTACAGTAGTTGGAAAGGATACCGTGGGTATCATCGCAAGGGTATGTGCTTATCTGGCGGAGAACGGCATCAATATTCTGGATATTTCCCAGACCATTGTGCAGGGGTATTTTAATATGATGATGATAGTGGATACGAACGGCTGCGATAAGCCCTTTGGCGACATGGCGGATGAGATGGCGGCGCTGGGCGAGGAGATCGGCGTGGTGATCAAGTGCCAGAAGGAAGAGATCTTTGACAAGATGCATCGTATCTGAAAAGTTTGTCAATATGTATTATGCATTTCTTTGTACTTTACATTTGATCGCGCAGTCAATTGGTTATCTGTGAAATATGTCTGAACAGATGCTTTTGATATTGGATAATTGCCGGAATGGGGCACTTTCACACCGGGAGGAGTGTAAAAATGATCAATTTATATGAAGTAACGGAAACAAATAAGATGATCGAGGAGGAGAACCTGGATGTGAGGACCATCACTCTGGGGATCAGTCTCCTGGATTGTATGGATTCTGATCTGGAGAAGCTGAATCAGAAGATTTATACGAAGATATACGAGTCGTCCAAAGACCTGGTGAAGACGGGGGAAGAGATTTCCAGAGAGTTCGGGATTCCCATTGTAAACAAGAGGATTTCCGTGACGCCCATCGCTCTGGTGGGCGGCGCCGCCTGTAGGTCCGTGGAGGATTTTGCCTCCATTGCAAAGACGCTGGACAGGGCGGCGGCAGAAGCGGGAGTGAATTTTATCGGCGGTTATTCCGCTTTGGTCAGCAAGGGGATGACATCTGCCGACGAACTGCTCATTCGTTCCATCCCTCTGGCTTTGTCCACTACGGAGAGAGTGTGCAGCTCCGTGAACCTGGGTTCCACGAAGACGGGCATCAATATGGACGCGGTGAAGCTTATGGGCGAGATTATCAGATCCACCGCGGAGTATACGAAGGAAGAGGATTCTCTGGGCTGTGCAAAGTTGGTGGTATTCTGCAATGCTCCGGATGACAATCCCTTTATGGCGGGAGCTTTCCATGGAGTCACCGAGGCGGATAAGATCATCAATGTGGGCGTCAGCGGCCCCGGCGTGGTGAAGACAGCCCTGGAGAAGGTGCGGGGCGAGAATTTTGAAGTACTGTGTGAGACCATAAAGAAGACGGCATTCAAGGTGACCAGAGTGGGGCAGCTTGTGGCCAAGGAAGCCTCCAAGATGTTGAATGTGCCTTTCGGAATCGTGGATCTGTCCCTTGCGCCCACTCCCGCTATCGGGGACAGTGTGGCGGACATTCTGTGCGAGATCGGTCTGGAATATGCGGGAGCGCCGGGAACCACGGCAGCCCTTGCCCTGCTCAATGACCAGGTAAAGAAGGGCGGCGTCATGGCTTCTTCTTACGTGGGAGGATTGAGCGGAGCGTTTATTCCCGTCAGCGAGGATCAGGGTATGATCGACGCGGTGCGGGCGGGGGCGCTTACTCTGGAGAAGCTGGAGGCCATGACATGTGTCTGTTCCGTGGGTCTGGATATGATCGCCATACCCGGGGATACCAAAGCGACTACCATCTCCGGTATT
>CAMWWF010000269.1 GCA_947177885.1 uncultured Lachnospiraceae bacterium | reverse complement strand
CAGAAACACCGTACCCATTGCCGCCAGTTCCCCGGCCACCCATATTTCTGCACTCATTGCCGGAAAATACTGTCTGATGCCGCTGTAGTACAGCAGCCGTTCCAGACGGAACCACAGAGAGTGATTCTCCTGCAGCTCCAAAAGCTGTTTTCTGTTTTCCAATCCTCTCTGTCTTGCCGCCAGATCCATATCCGTCTGTGTCTTCCTGAGCACCCCGCTGATCCATGCCAATATCCGTCCCTGGTAGAACAACAGATAAAAGCCTCCCAGCAGACAACCAAAAATTACTGTTTTTAACATTTCTTCCTCCCATTCTCAAAACTCTTTTAAAGAATCCGCTCAAACATCAGACTGCGGTGTTTCTCACTCCATCCCCCACAGGCATATATCTCTTTCACCCGGTAGTGCTCCATGAAAACCAGCGTTTTAAAACAATCCATCATCCGCATCAGTTCGTCCCGGGAATAACGGCTTTCATACATGGCATAATCCACCAGCTTGTCCGGTGCCCGGTCCGCCGACGGCGCGTGAATGGTAGCGGCACACAGCTGTCCGGTGTATGCGGCATTGAGCAGATAGAGCGCCTCCGCGCCTTTGACCTCCCCGATGATGAAAAAGTCCACATCCATAGTCAGACCGGCAATACTGATATGCTCCAGATCATAATTGACCTGCTGTTCTCCCGTGCCCGGCAGAGAATGCAGGAACATCATATCGGGGTGAAACATGGTTGTCAGTTCATCCGCCTGTTGTGTCACCAGCACCGCCATATCGTCCGGAAGCGTCTCTTTCAGTGCGTTAAGCAGAGTAGTCTTGCCGGAAGAGTTTCCTCCGCAGATCAGGGTGGATCCCTGCCGGAATCTTTCCACCAGCAACTCTGCGGTACTGCGGTCCATCATATTCTGTTCGATCAGTTCTTTTATCTGGGGAAATACCTTGGGAACCTTACGAATACAGAGATAAGGTTCATTGTAGGTATTGACGAGGGGCATGGAAAGCGTAAATCGCAGAATAAAATCCGGATGGCTTTCATTGTCCGTAAATCGTTGAATGGCATTCAGATTAGAGATATTTACCTGATTCCTGGTGGCAATATAGTCAATAAACTGTCGATATTCCTTAGGGGAAGAAAAGCGTATGCCTGCCGTCATTCTCTGCCCCCTGCGCTTGACGCGGATATTATCGTATCCCACCACCCTGATATCCGACACAGTCCTGTCGTCGATCAGGGAGGACAGCCTCGAATATCCGAAGATATACTGTTCAAATTCCTCCAGAAGCCTTTTCCGCTCTTCATCCGCAATCCTGTAATAGGTTCGGATATGGGCGGACGCCTCCGCCAGGAAAAGTTCCTTTGTCAGCTGTCCCTTCTTCATCTGCATCAGCGAATGCTGCTTTTGTGTGGTGTAATCATCCACCAGCTGCTGCAGCAGATCCTCCGTTTTCAATTTTTCCCTTTCCGTCTCTTCACTCCTCCTCTCGGCCGATCTCACATCCAAAATACAGTGCACTTGTACCCCGGAAGTCGCAGTATCGGTAAAACAAATGGTAATCGTGGCTGAATCAGCCGGATAAAACAGACACTCAGTAGTTGGCCTTTGCACTAAGTAATTGTCAATTTACACCCATAATAGGGAAATGTCAAGACCTAATTTCAGTATTTTTTTAAGTTATATGCTTTTCCCTTCGACTTTTATAGTTGATAAATGAAAACCGGTTCTTTATAATAAGTGATGTATCCCCGACAGGATACGTCAGAAACAGACAAAAAATTCCTTCCTCTGCAAAATGAATACATGAACAGGAGATTGTCCATGAAAGACCTAATCTGTCACAGGAAAAAATTTTTTCTTCTCGGAATTTTATTATTTTTTTTGGAAGCAGGACTGTTGATATGGCCTGCAGGCCTGGCTGCAGATGACACGGTAAATTTTCTGGCAGGCGAAAACATGTGGCTCGAGAGGCTTCCTGAAGAAGGTCAGAAGCTCTTCCAGGTTTTTAATCCACAGTTTCCCCAGGTGAAAAGCATTGGTTTTTTTCTGTCAGCCGAAGAAGCGGTTCCTGAGGGAAGTGTATCCCTGTCCGTTACCGATGCGGACAATGTTCCGATCTTTGAAAAGGAGCTCTCCTATTCCGATATCGATTTTAACAATTATACGGATGTAGCCATGCATTTGACTCTGGAAAAGGGAGAATCCTACTTTCTGGTTCTGGAGTTCCACTCTTCTTCCGATCCGGATCAGCCTCTCATAGGAGTATGTCCAGCCGGGCAACAGTTAAAGGAAAATGGTGTTCTTTCTTATGGCGGGGAATCGACCCGGATGCAACTGCTCACCCGATATCACTATACGGATACGATTCCGTTGAAAAAGGCGGCGGGCATCCTGCTGTTATGTCTGGTGACGGCAGCCGGTTTATGCTTTGGCCTGCCCCGCCACCGCCGCATCAGAAAAAGCGTACAGATCCTGCTGTTTTTCACCGCACCGCTGATACTGGGCCGGGGGCTGGAATTCTTATCGGCCAATCCGGATTTTCTGTCCGTAAAGGCAATGTTCTGTAACGTGGGAATCATGTACCTGATGGAGCTGAATCTGCTTCTGTGGACAGGAAGTATCAGATATGCTGTTATTTTGACGAATTCATTTCTGACCGTCCTCTATACCGCCAGCCATTTTGTCTATCTGTTCAGAGGAAGCGCTTTACGGCTTAATGATCTTGCCGCTATCCGTACCGCCGCAAATGTACTGGGTGAGTACTCGCTGCATCCGGACGCATCTACGGCCCTTGTGTGGGCAGTGCTTCTCTGTTTCATCGTGTACAGCTTTGCGGCCGGGGAACCCGTCCGGGAAAAAAAGGACGAAACGCAGACCTTTCCAAGATCCGGAGTGTCTCTGCGCCTTTTTTCGGCGGCAATGGGAATACTGCTCTTTTGCGGTTCCGGTTATCTTTTTCTGTACACGGATTTCCTGGAGAAATGTGGTTTCGATCCGTTGTTGGGCATAAATCAGCAATTTGCCTATCAGGTCAACGGCTATCTGGTCTCCACCTGTTTTGATATTCAGAATTCCCGGATAGAAAAACCGGAAGGATATTCACCGGAACGGGCGGAAGAAATTCTGCAGGCGGCAATTGAACAGGCCCTGGATGCGGAGACGGCGGAACCCGCTGCAGAAGATCTGCCCCATGTCATACTTATCATGAATGAGAGCTTTACAGATCTGCGGATCCTGGGAAATCTGCTGCTGAGTCAGGAAAATATGGCGGCCTTTTATGAATTACAGGAGGATACGATCCGTGGTCATGTCAATGTTTCGGGACTGGGTGGCGGAACGGCAAACTCTGAATTTGAGGTTTTTACGGGCTGCAGCATGGGCCTGCTGCCCGCATCCTATTACCCGTATCAGCAATGTTTTACAAGGCCATTACCGTCACTGGTATCTCATATGGAGGACGCCGGGTATACCACTTACTCCATGCATCCTGCAGACAGGCAAAATTATAACAGAGTAACCGCATATGATCTGCTGGGTTTTGACCACAGCTTCTGGGCAGAAGATTTTGAAGGTGCGGAACAGATCCATATCGGTGTTTCGGACAGGAGCACTTATCATAAAATAGAGGAAATCTATGAGAACAGAGCGGAGGGTGAGAGACTGTTCATATTTGACATGACCATTCAGAATCACGGTGACTACAAGGAAAGCGATGTTGAACAGACCGTGAACGCTCTCAATGTTCCATATGACGAAGTGACAAATTTCCTGTCTCTGATCCGGGAATCGGATACTGCTTTTGGAGAACTGGTCCATTATTTTAAGCAACAGGAGGAAAAGGTGATCATTTGTATGTTCGGCGATCATCAGCCCAAATTTCCGGATGAGAGCTTTTATGACAATATTTACGCTCAAACCCCGGAACTGACAGATACAGATATCTTGATGAACCAATACAAAACACCTTTTATCATCTGGGCGAATTATGACATACCGGAACAGGAAAATGTCGAGATCAGCACAAATTATCTGGGGGTATTATTGGAAAGGACGGCAGGAATTTCCCTATCTCCTTACTTTGCCTTCTTAGAAAGGCTTGAGGCGGAATTTCCCATTGTTACTGTCAACGGCCGGATAGATGCCGATGGAAATTACCATTATCCGGGAGAAGGTCTGGAGGAATACCTTATACTGCAATACCGGTATTTATTCGATCCCCAGGATATCACGTGGGGATACTGAATACCCTCAGCCCGTATTGGCACCCATATTCCCGGGCGCATAGGACTTACAGGACCATGCATTTAAAACGTAACAGTACAGACAGGTCACTGATCTGTCACGATGATGCACACTGCGCTCGCAGGTCTCGCAAAATCGCATGGAAATGTGTCCAAAGGACACATTTCCATTATTGACTTCGCGGGAGGGGCTGCCTGAACAGTTACTTTAAAACAGCAACAAACATTCCCGAATTGTCAGTTGTGATTTTGTGGAAAAAATGATATACTAACCGAAAAGGAATAAACGATAGAAAGGGGTTTTTCAATATGAACGGAATGTTTTTCTTATTGGCAGGAGGGCTTTTGATCATTATCATTGCGGTTGCTTTCTCTTATACACAACTCCGAGCCCACGAGACGTAGAGGAAT
>CAMWWF010000268.1 GCA_947177885.1 uncultured Lachnospiraceae bacterium | reverse complement strand
ATATTATTCTGATGCTGATGCCTTATCAGGTGACGCTGGTGCCCAACTATCTGGTCAGCGACTGGTTTCATCTGCTGGACAGTTATTGGGCCATATGGCTTCCGGGTATCTTTTCACCCTTTGCAGTGTATCTGCTGACCAAGTTCATGCGGCGTATTCCCGACGGTGTGATCGAGGCGGCGCAGATCGACGGCGCGGGAGAATGGCAGATATACCGTAAGATCTGTATGCCGCTGTGCAAGGGGGCGATCTGTTCGGCGGCGATCCTGGTATTCATTGACTACTGGAATATGGTGGAGCAGCCGCTGATCCTGCTGTCGGACGGGGAGACCCATCCTTTGTCCGTATTCCTGAGCAAGATCAATTCCGGTGAGATCGGGCTGGCATTTGCCGTAGCCACCATATATATGGTACCCAGTCTGCTGATCTTCCTGTACGGGGAAGAGTATCTGGTGGACGGTATCACTTATCAGGGCGGTATCAAAGGTTAGAAGGCGAAAAAGGATCTGAGTTTGTAAAGCATACAAAATGCGATCTTCCAATATTCGCCTGACAGAGTCCGACGGCAGTTCTGTCGCTCGGGGTGATGTCAGGGAGTATGTATAAAGGCTATAAATGAGGAGAGGAATACAATGAACGAGAACGCAAGAAAGAAAAGAGAATGGGTCAAGACGGCAGCGATCATTTTCCTGTCGGTGATGCTGGTGCTTACCTTTTTCTCCAACACCATCATGAATTATTCTCTGCCGGAGGTGGCGATCCAGTATGTACAGTCGGGAACCGTCACGGCGAAGATCCGCGGATCAGGAGTGGTGGAGAGCGGCGATCCCTACAATATCGAGGTGAAGGAGTCCCGCAAGGTGGCCAGTGTGGCCGTTCATGTGGGAGACTATGTGGAGAAGGGCGATGTGATCCTGTATCTGGAGGATGAGGAGAGCGAGGAATTAAAGACGGCCCAGGACGAGCTGGATCAGGCATGGAAGGAGTATGAGAAGCTGCTCCTGTCGGAGACCACTACCGCGGCCGGTATTCAGGCGGCCAACAGTGATACCTCTACTAACACCTACAGGCAGCAGATCACCAATGCCCAGAGGGCGGTGACGGATGCCCAGAGACGGGTGGATGATCTGCAGCGACAGTCTACGGCTTTCGCGACGCAGATCGCTTTGACTCCGAGCAATGATGCGGACATGGGAAATCTGAAGGAAGAATTTAACGATGCCAGGACGAATCTGGAGAACGCGACCTATGCGGAGCAGGCGGCGCTCAATCATCTGAATGCTTTAACAGAGGATAGAAAGCTGTATAACGCTCAGTTAGAGTATTATGAAAATATTGTCAATCCTGATGGCGATAAGAATTCCGGTGATCCGGAGAAACCCACGGACCCGGACGGCGGAAACAATGGAACCGGCGGTGCGGGAGACGGGACATCAACTGCTGACGCAGGACGGCAAAGAAGCCTGAATCCGGTATCCGAGACGGGTGCGGTGCCTTCGGCCGAAAATGGCGCAGGAACGGCGGCGCAGGACAATGATGCTGTGACAGAAGGAGCATCCGGAGCCGACACGGGCGACGGTGTAAAAACATCAGATCCTGCAGCCTCATCTCCTGCCACGGATCCGGGAGATTCGGCTTCTCCCAGTGCGGAACCTCCCGCGGCACCGGATCCTGAGCCCACATTATCGCCAGAGGAGTTAAAGAGGATTGAGGAAGCACAGAAGAAGATAGAGGAGATCAATCAGAAGCTGGATGAGTTGGAGCAGCAGATCCTGGAAGCCACAAATGCTCACAATAATGCGGTGGCGGCAAAGGCGGATGCGCAGCTGGCTTACGACAGAGCGAAAACTGCCTATGACAATCAGAAAGCATCCGGTGATACCACGGAAACAGTTGAGAATCTGAACCGGCAGAAAGCGGCAATCGATGCGGAGCTGGCGAAAGCGCAGTCCGATCTGAAGGATAAGCAGGATGCACTGACGGAACTGGTGGGATCCATCACCAATGCCTACGGTCTGCAGAGCCAGATGGATGCCATTGCCAAGGCGCAGGAAAAGGTGGATGAACTGACGGCGAAATCCATCGGCGCTACCGTTACCGCGGATATCTCAGGTACCATCACGGCCATCAATGTTACCGCGGGAACCACTACTTCGGCGGCAACTCCCGTGGCTGTAATGCAGCCGGAGGGCAAGGGCTTTACCATGAGCTTTTCCGTTACCAATGAGCAGGCAAAGCGTCTGGCGGTGGGAGATAAAGCGGATCTGGTGAACGCATGGAGATTTGATGACGTGGAGGTAACGCTGGCGAGCATTAAGCCGGATCCCGACGATCCCGGGCAGAAGAAGCTCCTTACCTTTGATGTCACCGGTGCGGTCACGGCGGGGCAGACGCTGAATATTTCCGTGGGGCAGAAGAGTGCCAACTATGATTATATCGTGCCCAACAATTCAATCCGCGAGGATAACAACGGTAAATTTATACTGGTAGTCACATCCAAATCCAGTCCTCTTGGAACACGTTATGTTGCCACCCGTGTGGATGTGGAGGTTCTTGCCAGCGATGACAGTCAGTCCGCGGTAAGTTCGGGAATGTTGACAGGATACGATCCTGTGATCACTACTTCCACCAAGCCGGTGGAGGCAGGCAAGCTGGTAAGACTGGCTGAAAATAATTAAGAGCCTGGCAGCGGAATCCTGCATAAAACGGCGGGATTCCGGTTACGGACAGAGTACTGGTCCGGGTCAGGTGGCAGAGCAATCAAGGTTGGAAATGAGGCAGATTATGAAAAAAATTGTATTGGGAATAAGCGGGGGAATCTCCTTCCTGATTTTCCTGATTCTGCTCCTTATGACAAACCATATCATAGGTACACAGTATACCCAGCAGATGGCGGAGCGATGGAGTGAGCAGGGAAGTGTGGCGCAGGTCAGCTGTTTTTTCGCCGCGAATTCCAAGACCACGGAGGATACCATTCTGATGTTTGAGCACGGCATAGCCGGTGCCCTGACGGAGGCATCCGTGGTGCAGGAGTCGGAGAATCCCGGCGCCAGATTGTGGGCGGATGCCTACAGCGCGGACGGTAAGATCACGCTGACGAATGGAAAAGCTTCGGTTTCCGCGGATGCCATAGGGATCGGAGGGGATTTCTTTCTGTTCCACCCGCTGAGACTGATAAACGGAGCCTACTTTTCGGGGAATGACCTGATGCAGGATTATTGCGTTATTGACGAGGATGCCGCATGGCAGCTCTTCGGCTCCAGCGATGTGGCGGGTATGACAGTATATATATCCGGTATTCCCCATATTGTGACCGGAGTGGTGGAGCGGCCGGAGGGCCGTCTGGCGGAGGCGGCGGGACTGGACAGTACTCTGGTCTATGTATCGCTGCAGACGCTGGAGACATTGGGTACCAGCTATGGGATCAATCATTATGAGATCGTTATGCCGGATCCTGTTACGGGGTTCGCGTATAAATATGTACAGGAAAAGCTGGGGGCGGATGAAAAGGTTACGGAAGTGGTGGAGAACAGTTCCCGCTATTCCCTGCTGTCCCGCCTGAAGCTGATCGGGCAGTTCGGCGTCCGCTCTATGAACGGAAAGGGGATCATTTATCCCTATTGGGAGAATATGGCAAGAGGGTACGAGGATATTCTGACGGTGATCACCCTCTTTATGGTGATCACCCTTTTGTATCCCACAGTCTTGTTATTGATTGCCTTTATCCTCTGGTGGAGACATAAAGGTTGGACGTTAAGGGATGTACGGTTGAAATGCAAGGATAAGCTGGAACGGCTGGCAGAGCATATGAGGGAGGCACGTCAGGCTCGGAAGGAGACGGATGATCCGTTTTCGGAAGAGCGTCCCCGTCGCAGGGGAAAGTCCCAATGGGGCAAATTTCACAAGAGGAATTAAGAGATATGATAGAATTCCATGCGGACTTTGGAATGGAAAGAGATCATGGGGAATAAATTGCCGCAGACGGCAATTGAAGCAGGAGGAGAGGTTATGAGAAAGTGGTTGAAAAAGTCATTGGCAGTCGGTCTCGCGCTTGTGATGACAGCGGGACTCAGTGCCTGCGGCGGAACAGGCGGAAGCGGAGGTTCCGGGGGCTCCGACGGAGGTTCCGGAAACAGGGGAGGAAGCAGCGCCAACGCGCAGTTGGCAAAGGAGAATGTCTATAAGGTGGAGGAATTTGAATTTCCGAAGCTTGTGGATCCGCAGAACGGATATGTAAATGTATACAGTACCGAGTACCGTGACGGTAAGAT
Organism: uncultured Lachnospiraceae bacterium; assembly: GCA_947177885.1. The sequence continues at coordinate 375 of CAMWWF010000268.1, read as the reverse complement.
CTACATGGTGGCGGAAGTCAGTGACTGGTCGAAAGAGGAAAATGGAACGGAATATGATCTGATCATCATGAACGCGGACGGTTCGGATACTCAGGTGGTAAAGCTTGACACATCAGACGGAGAGGATGACTCCGCAGGAGAGAGTTCCGAAGATGCGGGAAATTCTGCCCCGGCAGTGTCACCGCGGGATCTTCTCGACATGGCAGCGGCTGTGGATGTGGCTGATCCGGGGGTGGCTCAGAATACTTGGGAATATACCAGTTACGGGAATTTCTCCATATCTTCCGATGGCAGGATTTTCGGAGTCAAGAATCATAATTTTGAGGATTACAGTGATCCGGAGCAGTATGTCAGCGAAAGCCACATATATATCTG
>CAMWWF010000267.1 GCA_947177885.1 uncultured Lachnospiraceae bacterium | reverse complement strand
GCACATACATGGACATGGCTTTCTCCCCGCCGCTGAAGGTAAAGAATACACGGTCCGTCAGCTCCTTTTTCTTCTCGCCGGTCTTCCGACACTCCAGTGTGAACTCAAACCACTTGCGGTAATCCAGCACATCACGCATGATAGCGTGAAAGGACTGCACCGAATTTCCCTCGTCGGTCAGCTTCCTGGCCTCCGCGATCTTGGAGCGGAAGTGAAGGGACAGCCTGTCCACCTCTTCTTCCCGCATGATCTCCGCGTCTTTGGACAGCAGTTCCTCCAGTTCTCTGGTATCCAGCTGCTCCTCCTTTTCCGCCCGCTTATTCTTCCAGCTCAGGCTCAGCTTCAGGCCGCTGGAAGTATGCATGGAGTCCATCAGCCGGTTCATGTTATCCACCCACCGCCTGCTGGAATGGATCTTTGCCCGGATCTTCTTGCTGATGGTATTGGCCAGAATATCTTCAAAAAGTTCTCTCTCTTTATCGCTGAGCAGCCGCTTCTGTACCTCGGCATCCTCCCGCAGCTTCTCAAGCAGCTCCCTGAACCTGACATTGATCCCCCGGTACTTTCCCACAATGTCGATCCTCCGCATGGAGATTTCATGGAAATCGCTTTGGTCATCTTCCTCGAACAGAGGCTGCAGGGTAAGCTGGTAGTTCACAAGATATCCCCTGTTCTGATGATAGACCTCCTGCAGATTCCCCAACAGATCCGACTGCTTTCTGTTCCCGAACTTTCCGGCCAGCATGGCACAGACTTTTGCCGCCTGATCCTCCATATCGTCAGTAATGACAAAATACCGTTCCACATAATCCAGCTGATATTCTCCGCGGAAGCCCTGCTCCAGCCGTGTGTACCTCTGCATATTCTTCTGACGGCTCTCTTCCTGCTGCTGAAGCTCCCGGCCCAGCTGCTCCTCCGTCTCCCGCCAGTGGGTCTGCTGCCTTGCCGATTCCTCCCGCAGCCCCGGCAGCACATTCAATCTTTCCAGACAGTAATCCAGCCGTTCCTTTATCTTTTCATAATCCGTCAGCTTAAGCTGCTCCCGTACAGAGTGCAGGGACGCCTCCAGGTCACTCTTCTTGCGGGATATCCTGCCCAGCTCATATCGAATGGTATCCAGATCCCGATCCACAGTTTCCAGGGCGTCTTCCAGCGTATTCAGATAAAGTATGCCGTTTTGGTACTGCCCGTGCCCCACCCGGATCTTTATGAAAAGTTCCTTATACTTTCCCAGAGCCTCCAGTGCTCCCGAGAAGAGATCCAGCCTTGCGGTGAGATAACATTTACTGCAGATCTCCCGGACTCTCAGCTGAATCTCATCCAGCTCTTCCCTGACCCTGCGCAGAAGCTCACGGTGATCCGAAATCTGCCGGTTCAGCTGCTCCAATTCGTAATTCCTGGCAGAATACTCTCTGGCCGCTTCCTTTATATCCGTATCCCTTGGAAATCCATCCCATTCCCGCTGCAGCAGCTCTCTCTCCGCCTCAAGTCCCCGGATGCGCCCTTCGCATTCCTCAAGCTGTCCCCGCAGCGAGAGCTCTTCCTGCTCCAACTGCGCTATTTTCTCCCCGCGGAATCTCTCCCTGGCCCTTACACCGATATAGCGCGCCTGATACTCTCCCGTGACAGTTCCTTCCATAACGCCTATCCGGTAATTTCCCCTTTCGTCCACCCAGGTGCTTCCATAAGCTGGATCTGTTTTCCCCCCGGACGGCACATTTCCTCTCTTACACACTCCGATGGAGGATAAGATATTGGAGATGCTCTGATACCTCAAAATATCGTTTTCCCCGTTATCCACATCCAGCCACTCCAGCAGATTCTGTTTCACATGAACAGTGTCGCTGAAAATATAACGGTCACAGACTCCCTCATCCAGCGCTTCAATGGTCTCACGGTATTCCGCCGGAACGATCAGGGCATCCAGAAGCCCCATGGAAAGCAGCGCCTCCTCCAGACGGGATGTCTGCCCGTCATCCAGATGCCCGTCAAAATCAATGGCCTTATAAAACTGCAGATAAGGAATTCCCCTTTCCTCCAGAAGCCGGCGGCTTCGCAGGACCGCTTCACTGCACTCCGGCTCCGGGTCCTTTTGGTTCCGCCAGTCCAGAAGTTCCTCCGAAACGCGCCGCTGCTCTTCCGTCAGAAACTTTTTCTGCCGGTTTTCTTCAAACAGACTGCCTTTCAGCTCCTGCTCTCTGTCTTCAAAGGCACTTCTTCCGAGATTGCGTATCTCACTGAAATCCGTTCCATAAATATACTTCTCTATCTCCTGGGCCGTGCGCTGTTTGACTTCATCCGCCAGATGCAGCTGCCTGTTCTCCTTTTCCCACTGATAGAACTTCTCTATCCATTCGTCCTTGGTCTCCTGGAGCAGTGTCTCATACTGGCGGCATTCTCTCTCCTTCTGTTCCTGCCTGCCCCGAATGTCGTCAAGCTCCTGCAGATTCCGGTCGTAACGCTCCTGACAGTTTTTCTCTTCCAGAAGCACTTCTCTTCCCTGTTCGACCTTCTTAATATATTCGGTGAGGATCTGATCGTGGCTCTGAAATGACTGCTCCTTCTGCGGCTCTTCCAGAAGCTCCTTCTTCAAAAAGGCGAACTCGTCAAAGGGAACGTCAGCCAATGCTTCCTCCATCCCGGAAAGATTCTCTCTGATCTCCTCCCAGAGCATTTCGTTCTGTTCCTGCTGCTCCTTCTGCTTCCTCTGTGTCTCCCGATATCTTTCTTCCTTCTCCTGTTCCTGCCGCTTCTTGTCGGAGATCTGCCCGTCCGCCTCCTCTATCTCACTGTTCAGCGCGATCTCCCGCTGCTTGAGCTGTGCCGCGTCACTGTCTCTCAGAGAGTCCTGCTCCTGCTTTAATACCTCTTCCTCCCGCTTAAGGCCTTCATAGTTCGCCTTTTCTTCCTCCAGGCGGCCGACACTCTCCGTCCTCTGCCGCGTCATCTCTTTTATTTTCTTCTCCTGCTTTCTGCACTCCTGGGCACAGTTCGTAAAAAGCAGCGCCTTGTCATACAGAACGATCTGATTGTACTGATCAAATATCTTCTCAATCTGCGCCGCAGCCCGTATACTGTCATCCAGCACATCCAGATTGGCCTTCTGGCTGTCCATATTTTCAATTGCCTCCGACATGGGACGCAGATCGTCCTCAGAAAGTGTCTGCAAAGAACTGCTCAGGATCTCATTGATGATCGTAGGCTTAAAATCCTTGGACAGCTTGGGTGTACGAAGCTGGATCAACAAGTCCAGCATCTCCTGATATTCTTCCATAGTCTCGAAGCCAAACAGCAGCCGGTTCACGCACTGTGCATATTCGCCCTGAGTCTCCATGACGCGCCCGCCCTCTCCGATCCGGTTTTTCAGTTCCTGCTTGGTACAGGTGATCCGCCCCTGCAGATCCTTATATAAAAACAGATTTTTCCCAACCCGTCTTCCGTCCGTGACGCAGAAATACCAGGTATCCAGCTTCCTGTTCTTTCTGGCCCGGATCCCCATCCCAATGGTAATATAGCTGTCGCTGTCCATCCGCTTCAATTCCATATACAGATAACCGGTGCGCTCCTCCCTCTCATCCCCTTCCTCCAGAAGATAATTTTCCATCTTCCGGGCCCGTGACCCAAAGGGGTCCAATCTCTCCGGACGCATATTTCCGTCCAGCAAGAGAGGGATAAAGCTCTGCATGGTGACTGATTTTCCGGAGCCGTTGGCGCCCCGCAAAAGCATCCTCCCGTCCAGAAATTCAAATTCCTGATCGTCATAATACCAGAAATCCAGCAACCCGATCCTGTTCATCTGCCATTCACTGTTCATTCGTTTTCCCTTCCGCACTGTGTCCACGCTTTATTCCCGCGGCCTGCACAGGCATGACCACGGAACATATCAACACCTGCTCGATCATCATTCGCACCTTTGTTCCGGGAAATCCGCCGGATATTTCCCGACCACCCTTCCCAATGCCGGTCTGATGAGCACATCCTCTCTCTGCTCCTCCACCAGTTCCAGACCGGTCAGGCAGGAGGAAACCTCCCGGAAGAATTCTTCCGTCACCATCTCCCGGTATGCCTTTATAAATCCTGCGCCAAACCTCGCCTTACATTCTTCCAGAAGTCCCCTGAAGGTTTCCTTTGATATCCGTATGTTCTCGTTACTATCCACCTCAAATTCACCCGAGCCCACTTTTTCCCGGAGCAGCCGGCCGCACAGAAGCACAATATCAGACAATGTGTTCTCCTCCGGAAGAGATCTGCCCATGCGGCAGTCCTCTCCCAATATCAGGTATGCGCTGCTCCGGTATACCTGCAGTTCACACGGAAAATATTCCTCCAGCTCTCCCTGTATCATATTTCTATAATGCCTCAGATAAGCGAAATCCTCTTCATTCTCTTCCGTGCGGTATATTCCCATGGACATGAGCAGACTGCGGTAAACCCTCTGCCTGCGCACGATGCCGCGGTCCTCATCCACGTCGATCCACTCCGCCTTCAAAAAGTCCGTATAATCCGAATAATCCATAATGTTTTGTGTAAAGTTGCGCATAAAAAAGCGTGAAACTCCCGTATTCTCATACAGCACCTCCCCGCTGTAGTCCTTTGCGAAGCCTTCCTCGCTTCCGTCATCCACATTCAGGATCCCCTCCGACACACAGTATTTCATCACCTTGATCAGATGCCGCC